>CAIUKP010000372.1 GCA_903899675.1 uncultured Bacteroidota bacterium
CCCTGTATCAGCGCATCGGTTACTGTGCTGCTTTTCATGTCTAACAAATCTCCTTCACTCACCACAATGTTCGCATCTTTACCCACTTCAATGCTGCCCGTTTTTCCTTCAACGCCTAATATTTTGGCAGCGTTCAGGGTAATTGCACTCAGCGCCTCTTCTTTGGTAAGGCCGAACGTGGCGGCGATACCTGCGTTGTACGACAGGTTCCTGTAGCGCGTATTGTCATCATCGTCGCTGATGCAATACAATACACCTGCTTTTTGTAAGGCAGCGGGTGTTTTAAAGGGCTGGTCGATATCGTCGTCTTCCGTTGCAGGCAGGTTCAGACACTGATCTAAAATCACCGATATATTATTGGCTTTTAGCAGGTCGGCTATTTGAAAGCTTTCGCTGCCGCCTACGATTACCACATCCACGCCAAATTCTTTGGCAAAGTCGATGGCAATCAGCATTTGTTTAATCTGGTCGCCGTGCACAAACAGTTTTTGTTTTTTCTCCATTAGCGGGCGCATGGCTTCCAGCTTTAGGTTAACGTTGCTGTGAACGGGCTCTTGTATATAGGCTTTTGCCTGACGGAAGAACGATTTGATTTCCTCTACTTTTTCCAAAGCCGACTTCCCTGCATCTGGTCCGCCGGCTCCGGGAAAGCCCGGAAAACCACCAAAGCGTCTACCTCCACCCCTGCTGATAAAGCTGGGTAATGTTATGTGCATTCCCGCATCCATTTGATACGCCGCATCTTCCCAGTTCCAGGCATCTAGCTGTACAATGGTAGAGCTGCCACTCACGCTACCTCCTTGCGGAGCCACGCTTGCCAGCAAAATTCCATTGCTACGCAAAACTGCCATTACGCGCGAATCAGTATTGTATGCGGTAATCGCGCGGACATTGCTGTTGAACTCGCCCAGCTCGGTGTGGTCGTTGCTGGCACGCACGCCGTTAGCAATTTCTTTTAAGCCAATATCGGTATTCGCTAAAATAAGACCGGGATAAACATGCTTCCCTTTCGCATCAATTACCCGCGCATCGCTGCCAGGAGAACCGGCGCTGGCACCCACCGAAGTGATTTTGCCATTGCTGATTACTATGGTACCGTTTTCTATAACCGTTCCGTTGCCTACATGAATGGTTCCGTTTGTGATAAAGGTTTTTCCTTTAAATTCTTTTGCGGGATAGATTACCTCCTGTGCCCCCGCAGAAAGCAGTCCGACAGAAAGTAAACAACTCCAGAGTATTTTTTTCATAAGTTCTTTTTTATAGTACATAACACCGTTGCCGGCGAATTAGCGTAATGATTGTTGGTCTTCAGCGTCTATTGTATAGATACCATCTTTGTGTTCGTGGTCTCCACATCCCATCAGAATTTGCCAGCTGGGTTCTGCTGGACGAGTGATACCCCCGGCTCTTTTTTCACCAATCATTTTCTGTGTTAACCGGAATCGCTCTGCGTTGATTTTTTTCCGCTGTTCCAAGTCCTTTTCGCGATCAAAATAAACTACGCCATCCACGATGGTTTTTTCTGCTTTCGCATACACGCTCAGCGGATTGTCGCTCCAGATTACCAGATCGGCATCTTTACCTGCTTTCAAGCTTCCCACACGATTGTCTACGTGTAGGGCCTTTGCGGGATTAAGTGTTACCATCTTCAATGCGTCTTCTTCGGAAACACCGCCATAACGGATGGTTTTACCGGCTTCTTGATTCAGCCTTCTCGCCATTTCTGCATCATCGGAATTGATGCATACGTTTAATCCAACCTTGTGCATGATGGCCGCATTATAAGCGTTGGCATCGGTAACCTCAACCTTGTAATACCACCAATCTGAGAAGGTTGATACGTTTGAACCATGTGCTTTCATTTTGTCTGCCACTTTATAGCCTTCCATAATATGTGTGAATGTATTAAAAGTAACGCCATATTTTTCTCCAGCACGCATGGCGGCGGTAATTTCACTCTGCACATAGGAGTGACAAGTGATAAAACGCTTTTTATTCAAAATTTCTGCCAGTGCATCTAGCTCTAAATCTCTGCGGGTAGAAGTTGGATTGGCCTTCATCGCCTTATCATAATCGCTTGCCCGCGCAAAGGCGTCGGTTAATATTTGTTCAACACCCATGCGTGAATCTGGAAAGCGATTATTGTTCTGGGAGGTTGTTCTCTTTACGTTTTCTCCTAGTGCAAACTTGATAAAAGGATCCCATCCCTTAAACATAAGATCTTCTGCATTGGCTCCCCAACGTAATTTAATTAACTGGGTCTGTCCACCAATTGTATTAGCCGAGCCGTGTAATATATGTGAGGTTGTAACTCCTCCACTTAACTGGCGATATATATTAATGTCTTCCGGGTTGAGGTTGTCTGCAATGCGCACTTCGGAAGTAACCGATTGTCCGCCTTCGTTTATAGAGGCCGCAGCAATGTGCGAGTGCTCGTCGATGATTCCAGCTGTTACGTGTTTGCCGGTTCCGTCAATTACTCTTGCGCCCTCTTCGCTCAGGTTCTTGCCAACTTTTACAATTTTACCATTTTTGATTAATACATCGGCTCCTTCCAGCTTGCCCTCTTTTTCGTTAGTCCAAACAGTTGCGTTTTTAATTAGCATCGTTTCTTGCTTGGGAGAGGTTTCCCAGCCATATCCATTAAAGGGATAGGCAACTTGCCCAACTCGTGGCGCAAATGCAGGCCTTTTTCTAGTAGAATCAGAAGTAACCACTGCTGTGCTGCTCCAGCTGGCCGTCCAGGTAACTTTATTTCCGGCCGTATCCTCTCCGGTTCCGTTCCAGGTATTGCCGTTGGCTACGCCGCTCAAACGATATTGTGCGGGAGTGCGACCCATACCGCCACCCATATTGCCTCCGCCCATTCCGCCACCCATGTTCGCGCCACCTCCGGGTCTGCGAGCTGGTTGCGTGGCGAAACTCAGTTTCACCATTTTGCCGTCGTGACTAAACTTTCCCGTAAGGGTATCTTTGCCGATTACATTTGCAGCAGCTGCGCTTTTCACATCGAGCGTATAATTGGCGGTTCCGCCTGCGCCGGTAATCGCGAGGGTATACATGCCCTTCACGTCATTCCAATTGTCGTCTTTGATGCTATATTTATTACCCTGCACCCAGTTTTGTAAGAAGCTGGTTTTTTCTGCAAATACGGGTCCGCTAGTAATGATGAAATTTGCGAGTTTGCCTACTTCTAAACTACCCACTTTATCATACACTCCAATTAAATTGGCGGGTGTTTTGGTAAGGGCATCCAATGCTTTGTTTTCTGAAAGTCCCATTTCTATTGCCTTGCGCAAATTGGTATAAAATGTCTTGGGATCTTTTAAGTCAGCAACGGTTAAGCAAAAATTGATGCCTGCTTTTTCCATGGCTCCTGGATTGCCCGGTGCCAGCTCCCAGTGTTTCATATCACCCAACGACACGGCTCTTGCATCAGAAGGGTCTTCAACATCCATCGCGGCCGGAAAATTTAGGCCGACGATAAAAGAAGACTGAGTTGCCGCTATATCTGCTATCCGCTGATATTCGTTGCCGCCCCCCTTGATGATATATTGTACCCCAAACTCTTTACCAATTTTTGCAGCACGCAAATCATTCCATTTGTCGTCTGATTCAAAAATTTGCGGAAGAGATTGTAAGTCGTTCCAAGATTTAAGTGACAGATTAAGCCCCTCTTTAGCGGAATTGTTTTTATACCATTGGGCATCTAAATATGATTGGCGAATCAGTGCGATGCTACCCATTAAGCTACTTGGGTAGCTTTGAGCAGAAGTGCCTTTATTAAACGAGTAGTGAGCCGAAGCCTTCTCTTTTAGCACTACCGAGTTTTCGTTTTCGTTGGCCAGCGTAACTGCTGCACCAGAGCCGCGGGCAATTCCGTCTTTGCTATGCGTTAATACGGCTCCAAAACCCAGGTCTCTCCAGATTTTTGCCTTGGCATCATCTACGGTAAACTGACGCACCGCATCTGTTTCCGGGCGAACGGCTTGATTCCATCCATAAGCCCCCTTGGTATTAGAAGTAATTTGTGCCGGGGCATTAAAGTTAAAACCTGCTCTTGGCCCACCCGCCTGTTGTGCGGAGGCAATACCATAATCGGTATAGAGGTCAATAAAAGAAGGGTAAATAAACTTGTCTTTACAATCAATCACCACCGCGTCTTTTGGTATTACAACGCCCGTGGTTCCAATGGCAACGATTTTTCCTTCGCGAATCACGAGGGTAGCATTGGTTAGTGTGGTGGAAGATTCTTTAACAATGGTGGCATTGGTAAAGGCATAACACCCGTCCCGCTTGTCGGCCACTCCGTTTGTCGGAAAGGTTTCTTGCGCCTGTATTTGCCGGCCAATTAAGAGTGCCGACAACAAGAGCGCTGTTTTTTTTATCATAGTGCGCGTTTTTTGAATAAGAATAAAGCTAGCTAATTCACCGCATCGGAAAAACCATTCATCCTTTTTTCGGTGAACAAAGATTTTTTTCGGTAAACGCCGTTTTAGAACTTTCCGGCATTCACATCTTTAATAAAAGTAATAACTCCAGGAAAATAATGCGGCTGGTCGTCCCACATAGAGCAGTGGCTTCCATTGGGGCAATAGAGATATCGGCCCTTTTTCACCTGCGTCGACATCCATTTCATGTGTTCCGGATCCATTGTGTCGTGCTCTCCGCCTATTGTAAGCGTAGGCACCTCAATTTTCGGCAGGTCTTTGCTTCTGTCCCAATTTAGCAGTCGGCCACTGGCACCAAATTCAGAGGGGCCTTGCATCATCACATAGATTTCCTGGTTAATATGACTAAATGCGCGAACTACCGGCTCCGGCCAGGGAATTGCCCGACAGAGATGTTTTTCATAATAGTTCGGCTGCAAGATTTCCATATACCGCGGGTTGGTATATTGCTTTTTCGATTCCATTAATCGGATGGTATCTACTATTTTCGGATCCATTTGTTTTGCAAGCACATTATTGGCATATTGTACATATTGCGGGATGCCGCTCACCATATTACTTATGATAAGCCCCTTAATATTTGCCTGATATTTCAGGGCATATTCCATCGCAAGAATACCGCCCCAGCTGTGCCCCAACACATAAAAATTATTTTTATCCAGCCCCAGCGCAATGCGCACTTGCTCTACTTCTTCTACAAAACGTTCTGTGGTCCAGAGCGAGCTGTCGGTGGGGTGGTCGCTGAGCATCGAGCCCAACTGATCATATTCATAAAATTCAATTCCCTCTTGAGGAAAAAAACTTTCAAAGCTTTCAAAAGCCTCGTGTGTGCCTCCGGGGCCACCGTGTAACAGCAAGACTTTCATTTTCGGGTTGTTGCCGAATTTTTTTGTCCACACGTTAAAAGTGCCAACCGGAGTTTTTATTGGTATCATTTTTACCCCTCCGGACTGTACACCGCTATCGGTAATTGCGTGGTACTCGGCCAAGGTTGGCACGGTGGATGTGCTTGGTGTTTGGCATGCCCAAACTAGGGAGAGCATGCAACAAGAAATGAATAGTTTTTTCATTTGTGTTTATTTGCTTTTATTGCCTTTAAGTCTTTTAAGTGGGTCGTATTTGATTTTTATTTTACCATCTTTATCAGCAGCCGCGCGTAGAAAAACACTCATCCCGCCTTTTGCGTCGCCGGAAATAAACTCTGGGCGGACTTCGTCTTCTTTTTTCTTCAGGTTTTTGAGCGGAACCTGAATACTAATATCGGTATTGTTATTTAATCCATAAACCCCTTCTAAGAATAATGTAAGCACCGAAGAGTTAATGGCCATTCTTTTGATGGTAACGCCTGCATTTTCAAAAACTAGCTTATTACTTATTTCTCCAAATTGCACATTTGAGAAGTCCCGATTTTTAAACGCAGTTTTTTGTACTTCCATCAATGGTGGAAAGTTTAACAGTGCACCGTTCTTTAGAGAAAAGCTGGCATTTCCTGCAATGGTGTTCATGTTAGGGTCGCCCTTTCCGTTTAGCAAAAGCGAGTAGTTTGCTTTTAGATTCAGCTTTCCTCGGATGTTTTCGTGGCTGATGCTCTTTATTCCAAAATTTTCAAAGGCGTAAAAGGTTTTTTTTGCATCTACATTCTTAAGATCAATCTCGCTGCTAAAACTAAGCCGGTTAGTACTAAGCTCTTTAATGTATGCGGATACCGCCACACTTCCATCAGCGTGTTGTAAGGAGGCGTTTTTTACTGCCCAGGTATTTCCTTCGAGTTGAATGCTGGCGGTAAAGTTTCTGGCATCCATTTTTTCAATTTTTAGCCGATCGGCCTTTAGATAAGCGGTTACCGCTCCGGAAGACAAAAGGCGATCAATATTTTCTACTGTTTTACTAATCCCAGTTTTCTTTTTGCTTTTGGTTGATTTTGCGGCAACTTTTCTCATTAAAACCGATCGGATACTGTTGAGGTTGATTACGGGCGCATATATGTTCCAGTCAAGTGATACCGGAACATGGTCGTCGCTTAATACAGATAACACATTGTTTGCGCGGCCTTTCATATATACTGCATTTCCGGCTAATTCCCCATTAAGGCTGTCTACAATCAGATTGGCGTTGTTAAATGAAAAAGCACCTGTACACTTTTGAACGGTTGCTTGTGGACCAGTTAATAAAAGCGATCCATTTTTAAATCGCAGAAACCCTGTTAGGGTGCTATTCTTCGAGCTAATGCTATCGGTTCTGCCGGAGTAGTTCAGGGAAAATTCCCCCTGGCCATCTGTGAATTTCATGGTTTCTGATTGCATCGCTGAATTCAGTTCGTTCAGCGGAAAATTCGAGCTGGCCTGAACCGCGATAGAGGGATGCGAAAGGTTCATCACATTCAACTCTTTTATGTTAAGCTTCATCCCCTCCCAAATTCCGGACATTTCTTTTACATAGATATGTGAGTTCTCGTCGGTATAGCCGTTTCCGGGAACTACTTCATTCAAGTACTCGCCTGTAAATGAACACTCCGTCATATTTAAAAACTTGCTGTCGAGCTGGTTGTTTTGTGTGGTGAATTTTACCTGTACGCGCGGATCGCCGCCCGCCAAACTTCCGCCAATGGTTGCGTCTACATCAAGGGGCTGCTTAACAGAAACAATCCCGATTGATTTAGCGATTTTAGGAGTTAACAAAGACCGGGCAAAATCTACCAAAAGCTGTTGGCTGGTGATATGAAGTTGAAAGCTATTTTCTTTGCCCAATAAAAACGCACCGCTAAAAACAAATGGCTGCTCACCGATTTTTAAATTCATGTTATTGAAGGAAAGCTTTTTCTGGGATGCATCAAACTGTAGCGTGTATTTCCCTTCCATCGATTGTTTGCCTAAAAAGCTGCCGTTCTTTTTCTTGAAGTCAATGCCACCAATTTTTAATTTTTTATCAACTTCAACTGTAAAGACTTCTCCAGATTTTTTTACTGAGGCTTCTAGTTTTTCTACCGTAACGTCATACAGTTTATCCCCCGGCACATCTTCTAAGTGAAACGAAAAGTTTTCAATCAACACTTGATCTAATAATTTTTTGGCGGCCTCGTTTGTGGCGGTTGGCTTTGGCGCATCGGTATTCTTTGGCTTCAACAGATATCCATTGCTATATCCGGTAGAGTCGGTGAATAAATAAAACCCACCATTCCGCAGGGTAAATTTGTTTATCAGTACGCGACCAGTAATTAGGGAGGGGGTGCTAAGCCGAACAAATAAGTTTTCTGCCGACAATAACTTGTGTTGGTGTTTGGGATAGAGAGAATCGGTTACACTCACATTAATCAGTCGAATAGATAAACTAGGAAAATGACGAAACAGTGAAACGTTCAAATCTTCAATGGTTACATTTCCGCTCAGCTTGGTGTGGATGGTTTCTGTGGCCTGGGCAATCAGCTCTTTTTTGTGACTATTCACGTACATGGTTAGTCCTAGAAACAGGAGAAACAATAACACGATTAGCCCTGCAGCAATTTTAATTGTCCAGCCTACTATTTTTTTCAAGTGAAGTCTTTAGCTAAAGATAACTTTTGCCGGGGGTATTTCAAAATTTCATCGACCCATGTAAACCATCAGAATTTGCACATCGCTTGGGTTAACCCCGCTGATCCGACTCGCCTGACCCAGTGTTTGAGGCTGAATTTTTTTAAATTTCTGCAAAGCTTCGTTAGACAGTGCGGGAATCTGGTCATAGTTAATATGCCCTGGAATCAGCAGGTTTTCGAGTTGGCTCATCCGCAAAGCCATTTCCTCTTCTTTTTCTAAGTAACGGGAATATTTCAGCTGTATCTCTGCTTGTTCAATGGATGTTTCTGAAAGCGCGCCCAAAGCAGTCTGCAGGTTGGCGTCGTTTTCCATTAGGCCCTTTATGGATACATTCGGACGTAATAATAAGCGGCCAATTTTTTGCCGTTCGCTTATCGCAGCCGAATCAACAGAATTTAGGTAGGGGTTTATGGTGTCTGGATCCAGAGAGTCTTCAGCGCATACGCGGGTAATTTCTGCAACTTCGGCTTTCTTTTTATCCAGCGCTTGCATCCTTTCTTCGGAAGCCAGTCCCATTTGATACGACCTTTCTGTAAGCCGCCAGTCGGCATTGTCTTGCCGCAGTAGGGTTCTGAATTCTGCACGGCTGGTAAACATGCGATAAGGTTCGTCGGTTCCTTTGCTGATAAGGTCGTCTATTAATACGCCGATATACGCTTCGTTTCTTTTTAAGATAAGTGGCTCCTGTTCCCGAACGGAATGGTGTGCGTTGATGCCGGCCATTAGTCCTTGACAAGCCGCTTCCTCATATCCGGTAGTACCATTTATTTGTCCGGCAAAAAATAACCCGTTTATATATTTTGTCTCCAGCGAATATTTTAATTGAGTAGGTGGAAAGTAGTCGTATTCGATTGCATAGCCCGGACGAAAGACGCGAACCTTCTCAAACCCCGGCACCGTACGAAGAGCTTCGTATTGAACTTCTTCTGGCAGCGAGGTGGAGAATCCGTTTACATAAATCTCAACGGTATTCCATCCTTCCGGCTCAACAAATAGTTGGTGTCGGTCGCGATCGGCAAAGCGGTTGATTTTATCTTCGATGCTTGGGCAGTAGCGGGGGCCCACGCCGTCTATTCTTCCCTGGAACATCGGACTTCTGTCGAATCCGGTTTTTAGGATATCGTGTACGGTTGAGTTGGTATAGGTGATATGACAACTTCGCTGTGCTTCGGGTTTAATTTTTTCGGTACGCAAAAACGAGAAGCCTACGATTTCGTCGTCGCCTTTTTGTTCATCCATTTTGGAGTAGTCTAAACTTCTGCCATCTACCCTTGGGGGCGTTCCTGTTTTCAGTCGACTGCTTTCGAAGCCCAGGCTCACCAATTGTTCGGTGATTCCGGTGGCGGCTTTTTCTGCTACTCTTCCACCACCAAATTGTTTTTCTCCGATGTGGATGATCCCGTTTAAAAAGGTTCCGCTGGTAACCACCACCGCCTTCGAGCGAATCGGATGGCCTAGTCCGGTTATTACTCCCACCGCCCGATTGTTTTCGATGATCAGTTCCCGCACCATGTCTTGATAAAAATCCACGCCCCTTGTGTTCTCCAGCATTTCTCTCCAAGTGGCCGCGAACAGCATGCGGTCGCTCTGGCAGCGTGGGCTCCACATGGCAGGCCCCTTGCTTCGGTTGAGCATCCTAAACTGAATCATACTTTTGTCGCTCACGATTCCGCTGTACCCGCCCATTGCATCTATCTCCCGAACGATTTGTCCCTTCGCGATTCCCCCCATGGCCGGGTTACAACTCATTTGGGCAATGGTTTGCATGTTCATAGTAACCAGCAGCACTTTGCTACCTAGGTTAGCAGCAGCCGCGGCGGCCTCACAGCCGGCATGACCGGCCCCAACTACAATCACATCGTATTCAGGAAACATGGGTGCAAAGATAGAAAGGATTCGGGTAATCGGTAAGGCAAATCATTTCGTGTTCCACGTGAAACAACCTCGACAAACGATTGAAATACAAACCAAATGGTGTTCCACGTGGAACGATTCGGACGGCCGGATCTAGGATTGGCAAAATCTAAAAAGAAGGCGGGGTTCCACGTGGAACAGAGGGCTGGTTTTCGGACTAAAACCGCGTGTTTAGGGTACAGGAAAAGTCCTGCACCAGAAAGAAATTGTCTGCATCATAGTCTACACAGCCCAATCCAACCTGCGTATACTGCTTGCTTAGCAGGGTTTGCCGGTGTGCGGCAGGGGTGAGGTTCATGTCTAAGTATAATAATACCACCGAAAGCAATACCCCTTGGTTGCCCAGACTGATGTTTTCTCCGGCGCAGGTGTTAATGCCCGATAATCGCATCCGATCAGCAAAGCTGTTTCCGTTGGTGGAACTGTGGGAGATGGGGGTTTTATTACGGGCAATATCAGTTGCGTGGGCTCGGGAAGTTTTGTTGAGGAGGGCGTGTGGACTAAACATGGCCAAACTCCCGGCCGCTAGCAGGTCTTTTCTAAGGGCCGCCGACTCGCGACCGCGCAGGGTGGGGAAGGCTTGTAAGATAGGATTGAGCACGCTGTCGCAAAAAAATGCTGGGTTCTTGCGGGCCAGGTTTACCCAGTACAGGCATTCCTGCTCGCGGATATTCAAAGAAGCAAAGGCGGGAAAGGAGCGATTCCATTCGAGAATGGCTTTGTCGCGGGTAATGGGGGTGGGAACAGGTTTCACCTCTAGCACTACTTCGGATAACTGCGCCGCAACCGAACCAACAAAAATCAGCAAAACCGCTACCAGCAAGGCTTTACGCATGAGACATTCTTTTCTTCAGCAGTTGCAAATATCGGTCCTCTTTTTGCCGAATCAGCGCCTGGTCTTTTTTTAACTTGTCTTTATATCCACACAAATGCAAGGCTCCATGTATTATCACCCGCCTCAATTCCTGCAGGGCCGGCAACGCCAAAGCACGAGCATTGTCGCGCACCCGATCTACACTAATGTATAACTCGCCCTCCACAGGTGCACCCCGCTCGCTCATCAAAAAAGTGAGGATGTCGGTATAATAATCATGCTGCAAAAACTGCCGGTTTAATTCCAGCAAATAATCATCCGAGCAAAACACGATCGTTAAGCCCGCTAGTTGCTGGCCCTCCTTGTGGAAAAGATCCGAAAGTAAAGTTTTAAGAATCGTTTTCCCGGGAAGCGAAATGCCCTGGTCGGCCGTATGAAATTGAATAGCTGCCATCAAGTTGTTGTTAACTCCTAAATTCGTAACAATAGTACACTAACGCTTCCTACCTTTATTTATTCTTTACTGAACCCCTATATGTGAAAACTACGGAATTGAAAAGACTCTCGGAATTGGTGGTAGGACAAGTGGCTTGTATCCATTCTTTTGAAAAAGACGATATCTTCATCAAGCTGATGGAAATGGGCTGCGTGCCTGGAGAAATAGTAAAGGTAGAGCAGGTGGCTCCCATGGGCGACCCAATCTCCATTTCGGTAGCCGGCTATCACCTGAGTTTGCGACTGAATGAGGCTCATAGCATATTTGTAGAGCCCATAGCACATAATTAGTTGACTATCAATCATTTATATGAAAATCGGCTTGTATTTCGGATCCTTTAATCCCATTCATGTTGGCCACCTGATAATTGCATCCTACGCGGCTGAGCATACCGATCTAGATAAAGTATGGCTGGTAGTAACGCCCCAGAACCCACATAAACCCGAAGCCGCCCTTTTAAATGAATACGACCGACTGCATTTGGTAAGGCTTGCGATTGGTGACGATACCCGCTTGCGTGCATCCGATGCGGAATTTTCTTTGCCCCGACCCTCTTATACCATTGATACGTTGGCGTATTTGACAGAAAAATACCAGGAACATTCTTTTCACATCATCATGGGCAGCGACAGTTTGCAAAATCTTCCACGATGGAAAAATGCCCGATTGATTATGGCGCAGTTCCAGTTATATGTGTACGAGCGAAGCGGCTTTCCGGTGGTAGAACATCCAGGAGCACGCATCACAATTTTTGACGCACCCATTCTCGATATATCTGCAACTGCCGTGCGCGATCAAATTCGCGACGGACACTCTATTCGCTATCTGGTGCCCGAACCCGTGCGCGAAGAAATAGAACAGAATCGTTACTATACCAGCATCGGCGTTCCCCGAAAATAGTGGGCAAAAAAATATGCGCCAGCGGCGCATATGTAATAATTATTTCTAGATAGAATATTGAGTTAGCGATTCATCGAAGCCAAAAACTCTTCATTGTCTTTCGTACCGCGCATCCGCTTGAGTAATTCGCTCATCGCTTCTTCCGTATTCATATCATTAATATAGAGGCGCAGAATATTCATCCGCTGCAACACGTCTTTATCCAACAACAAATCATCGCGCCGTGTAGAAGAGCCCACCAAATCAATTGCAGGGAACACGCGCTTGTTGGCCAGTCTTCTATCGAGTTGCAATTCCATATTACCGGTACCCTTGAATTCCTCAAAAATTACTTCATCCATTTTGCTACCCGTTTCAATCAGCGCGGTTGCAAGAATGGTGAGGGATCCGCCGTTTTCGATTTTGCGTGCTGCACCAAAAAACTGTTTGGGCTTTTGCATGGCATTGGCTTCTACCCCACCCGACAATACTTTACCGGAAGCTGGTGCCACGGTGTTGTGGGCGCGGGCCAAACGGGTAATGGAGTCGAGCAGAATCACCACATCATGTCCGCACTCTACCAGTCGCTTTGCTTTTTGCAGGGCAACGGCAGATACTTTCACGTGTTTTTCTGCGGGTTCATCAAAAGTGGATGCAATAACTTCTGCGCGCACACTGCGTTCCATATCGGTAACTTCTTCGGGGCGCTCATCTATCAACACCACCATCAAATAACATTCGGGGTGATTGGCTGCAATGGCATTGGCTACTTCTTTCAGCAACATGGTTTTACCCACTTTCGGTTGCGCCACAATCAATCCACGCTGACCTTTACCAATGGGCGTAAACAGGTCCATGATGCGTGTGCTGTAATTATTAGAAGTAGTAAACAGATTCAGCTTTTCGAAAGGGAACAGCGGGGTAAGATAATCGAAGGGAACGCGGTCGCGAACTTCATCGGGGCGCTTGCCATTGATATAATCAACTTTCAGTAGCGCAAAATATTTTTCTCCTTCTTTGGGTGGACGAACAGCTCCTTGCACGGTGTCGCCGGTTTTGAGGCCGAACAACTTGATTTGCGAAGGAGACACATATACATCATCTGGGGAAGAGAGGTAGTGATAATCAGAAGAACGAAGGAATCCATAACCATCGGGCATCATTTCTAACACACCTTCGCCTTCAATCACACCTTCGAACTCGATATTAAATAAAGGCTCTTTTTTAATGGGGTGGCGGTGATGGCTGGGAGCACCAGGCGCGGGAGCAGCGGTTTCGGCCTCGCCGGGTTGCGCACTTTGCTGATCGGCTTGTTCGGGGGCACTTCCATCGGCCGGCGTTTCTTCCGAAGAAGTTCCGGGAGAAGTGGCAACGGGTGTGGGTGGATTGGGTCGGCCTTTTTTCTGCGGACCTTTTTTGGGGCCCGGCTTTTCGGCGGCAGGGGCTGCGGGGGCTTCCTGCATCACTTCTGCCTCTTCGGTTATATGAGGAGTTTTTAGGGTAACGGGCTTACGTCCGCGGGCGGGCTTTTTGCGACTTTCCTCGGCCGTTTCGGGCGCATTGCTGGTAGCCTGGGCGTCGAGGATTTTGTAAATCAGCGCCTGCTTGTCTAATTTTTTGGCACCATTAATTTTCAGTTGCTCTGCTACATCTAATAATTCGGGCAGCAGCATGTCGTTCAGTTGCAGAATGTCGTACATAAGTAATTTAAATCGGTTATAGGGGGGAGATAAGTAACAATTATACAGTTAGATGGGAGGAGTCGGTAAGACAGGTAGAATCAAAAACTTAAATTGGGTGGGAAGAGATGCCGGTAGGTCTGTGAACGGGTAAGACGATCGGCGTTGATTATGATACAAAGGTAAGGGCATTTTGATGAAAAAAGAAAATTTCCTGAAAAAAGCCACTGAAAGGGCCTCCCGAAGCAGGTACGGGCAGCGTCTTGCGCTTATCTTTGCTGCGCAACCCGGCAAACGTGGAAGCGCAGAAGTAAAAAAAGCATATTATGTTTAATCAGCGTACAAAAATTAAAGAGCTGCTGCAAAAGGGCCAGGCGGGAGAAACGGTAACGGTAATGGGATGGGTGCGTACGTTTCGCAACAATCAGTTTATTGCCCTGAATGATGGCAGTACCAATCAGAATATACAGGTGGTGGCTTCGTTGGGGGATTTTTCCGACGACCTCCTCCGCCGCCTCACCACGGGCGCATCGCTAAAAATTACAGGCGAATTGGTAGCATCAGTGGGTAAGGGACAATCCATAGAAATTAAAGCCGCCACCATTGAAGTGCTGGGCGACAGTGATGCTGAAAAATATCCGCTGCAGCCGAAAAAACATAGTTTGGAATTTTTGCGCGAAATAGCCCACCTGCGTTTTCGCACCAACACATTTGGGTCGGTATTTCGTGTTCGCCATGCGTTGGCATTTGCCGTACATCGCTTTTTTAATGAGCGCGGATTTGTATATCTGCATACTCCTATTATAACGGCCAGCGATGCCGAAGGTGCCGGAGAAACTTTTCGGGTAACTACCTTGCCGATGGATGGCACAGCGAAAAGAACCGAAGCGGGTGCGATTGATTATTCAGAAGATTTTTTTGCCAAGAGCACGAACCTAACGGTGAGCGGACAACTAGAAGGTGAGCTGGGCGCGATGGCGTTTGCGGAGATTTATACGTTTGGTCCTACATTTCGTGCCGAGAACAGCAACACGGCCCGTCACCTTGCGGAGTTCTGGATGATAGAACCCGAGATGGCTTTTCACGATTTAGAAGATAATATGAATTTGGCCGAAGCGTTTATTCGGTATTTGATAGGATATGTGATGGAGCACCATGCAGACGATCTGGCTTTTTTAGATCAGCGACTGGCGGAGGAAGAGAAGCAAAAACCACAGCAGGAGCGAGCCGAGATGGGCTTGTTGGAGAAATTGCGTTTTGTGATGGATCATCCCTTTGAACGCATCACGTATACGGAAGCGATACAGATTTTGTTAGACAGTCCTGCCTATAAAAAGAAGAAGTTTAAATATGATGTGGCCTGGGGCATAGATATGCAGAGTGAGCATGAGCGGTATTTGGTGGAGAAGCATTTTAAGCGGCCGGTGATAGTAACCAATTATCCTGCGAAAATCAAGGCGTTTTATATGCGGCAAGATGATGGATGTGAGCCGGGCAGAGAAACGGTGGCGGCTATGGATATTTTGGCGCCGGGCATTGGGGAGATTGTTGGGGGTAGTCAGCGAGAAGAGCGCCTGAGCAAGTTAGAAGACCGGATGCATGCGATGCATATCCCTGCCGAAGAAATGAGTTGGTATTTAGATACGCGCCGCTATGGAACGGTGCCACATGCGGGCTTTGGACTGGGTTTTGAGCGGATGGTGCAGTT
Source organism: uncultured Bacteroidota bacterium (assembly GCA_903899675.1). GTDB lineage: Bacteria > Bacteroidota > Bacteroidia > Chitinophagales > Chitinophagaceae > Sediminibacterium. Next base: position 15,514 of record CAIUKP010000372.1, read on the forward strand.
TGTAACGGGCATGACGAATATCCGTGATGTGATTGCCTTTGCGCGTACGCCGAGGAATTGTGAGTTTTAGGCAGAACCCATAAAAACATAAAAAAACGGTGGATAATATCTGAATAAACCCGCAAGTCCTTATATTTGCACCCCGTTCGCCTTTCATAGGAGTGCGGGAATGGTGCGGTAGCTCAGTCGGTAGAGCAAAGGACTGAAAATCCTTGTGTCGCCGGTTCGATCCCGGCCCACACCAC
>CAIUKP010000373.1 GCA_903899675.1 uncultured Bacteroidota bacterium
AGGTTAAGTGTACATCCGCCAAATCCTCCCCCCATCATACGGGCACCTATTACCTGATTAGATAACTGGGCTTCTTTTACCAAAAAATCGGCCTCTGGGCAACTGACTGCATATAAATCCCTTAGTCCTACATGGGTAGCATACATTTTTTGGCCAAAAGAGCTAATTTCCTGGTTCCTAAGATTCTCTGCTGCCGCCAAAAGCCGGCTATTCTCCTGCACCACATAGGCACACCTACGATGAATAATTGTATCGACTGGAATACTTAGGTTTACCTGTTCCATAGTTGCTGCACTCAGAAATTGGACTTGGGGAAATTTTTTCTGTATTTTTTCCAAACCAGTCTGGCATTCTTCTTTACGTAAATTATATTCCGAGCTAGCAAGCGAATGCTTTACACCTGTATCCAACAATACCATTTCTATATCTGGAAAGTGAAAGGGTAAGTATTTGTAATCGAGATTAGAACAATTCAACATAATCAGTTCATTGTCTCTTCCAAACATACTGGCAAATGGATCCATGATGCCGCATTGTAATCCTATAAAATTATTTTCGGCAGCTTGTGCCATTTTTACCATGGTTATTGTGGGTAGCTGAAAATTGCAAAGCTGGTCCAATGCCAATAACCCGGCACATTCAAGTGCAGCCGAAGAAGAAAGTCCAGCGCCCACCGGCAAATCAGAAAGAATTACCGCATTAAATCCGGATGGATACAGCTGCTGTTTTTGTAATTGTTCAACAACACCCAATAAATAATTGGGCCAACTTTTATCGGAATGAGTGAGTTCATCTATCCGTCCACTATAGGTATCAGTAAAATCAGCTGAAATCAATTCAATCCGATTATCTGATCTGCTGCCAATTGCCATATAAATAGCCTTATCGATGGCTGCAGGCATTACATAACCGAGATTATAATCGGTATGCTCCCCTAAAAAATTAATTCTTCCAGGTGCCTTCACTACAAGGGTTGGGAGCCCAAAATGAGCAGTATATATACCAAGTAATCGAGAAAGTAAATTGTTCGTTTGCATTATTCCAAAATGTATTGCTCATGAAGATCAGGAATTTCTATAAAGCGAAATCCTTTATGCAATAACTTTTCTTTAAAAGCTTCCTGCACTTGATATTCTCCATGCACTAGGAATAAAACTTTTATGGCAGCCATATCCTGACAGGCAAGAAACTGACAAAGATCATCATAGTCGCCGTGGGCACTCATACTGCGCATCTCTCCTACTTCGGCAGCCACTTCGTACATTTCTCCGAAAATTTTCACTTCTTTGTCCCCATTGGCCAGCCGCCCACCCAGCGATCGAGGTTCACAGTAGCCCACCAACAAAATAGTGGTGGAGGGGTTACTGATATTATTCATGATATGATGTTTCACCCTACCTGCATCGGCCATACCACTGGCAGAAATGATGATACAAGGTTGAGCCAAATCATTCAAACGTTTACTTTCTGCAGCTTCTTTAATAAAGTGTAAGCCCTTAAAGTCAAAAGGATCTTCATCCTTTTCCATTACTTTTCTAATACTTTTATTAAAGTACTGAGGATACCTTTTCAATAGGGCAGTTGCCTCACCACTCAGGGGGCTATCTACATAAATAGGTACATTGGGCAATCGATTTTCTACTTCCAGTTGATTGAGTGCATATAATATTTCCTGGGTGCGCCCTACGCTAAATGCCGGAATAATTAATTTCCCTTTTTTCTGAATACAGGTTTTTTCAATCCACGCTAAAAGTTTGTCGGGAGTTCCGGTAACTTCTTCGTGTAATCGGTTTCCATAAGTGCTTTCTAAGAGCAGATAATCGGCTTGACTAAATGCAGCGGGCGCTCGCAAAATTGCATCATTGTATCGCCCCACATCTCCACTAAAACTTATTCGCGTAGTTTTTCCATTTTCAGTTATTCGCAAATGAACGGCTGCGCTACCAATAATATGTCCGCCATCTGTAAACATAACTTCCAGTTCGGGTAAAACAGATTGCCATTGATCATATTCAATCGTGTTGAATAAATCCAAAGCTCGAGAAGCGTCTGACAAATCATATAGTGGCTCAAAAGGCGGTAGCCCTTGTTTGGCTCTTCTTTTATTGATAAATCGAGTATCGTCTCTTTGTATCTCAGCAGAATCTTCCAGTAATATTGCACTTAATTCTTTAGTGGCGGGGGTAGAATAGATTGGGCCTTCAAAACCTTCTTTCACCAATTTTGGAATCAAACCGCAATGGTCGATATGTGCATGGGATAAAATGAGCACATCTACCTCACTAGGGGTGAATCCAAAACTAGCATTTAGGGGTAGGGTATCTTTTCCCATTCCCTGAAACATGCCACAATCGAGTAAAATTTTTTTTCCGGAACGAAGTGTTATCAGGTGTTTAGATCCGGTTACGGTTCGGGCTGCCCCGTGAAAACTGATTTTCATTTATTAATTTTTTCGGGCCTTGAAACTCCAGGTGATCAGAAATTCAGCTACTACTTCATTATTTTCATTCGTTCCTACTGAACGGGTAACAATTTGGGTGCTCTCTCCAGAAGCAATGGTATCCTCAACCGCCTTATCAATTAATGCCCCATCACTACAGGTGAATAATATAAGTCCGGTTGCTTTTTTTATAAAAGAGGCTTCCAATTTTACTACCAACATACTTACAGCCGGGTTACGGCGATATACCTGTCCAAAACTCATCAACCCCGTACTCATTTCAGCAGCCATCGATTGAACCGCAAAATACATAGAGCGGAAAGGGTTTTGGTTAAACCACCCATGCCTTACAGAAATTACAGTAGTGTTGGCATTCAGCTCCTTTATGCGCAACCCACATAAAAAAGCAGTAGGCAGCTTTTGCAATAGAAAGAACCGAAAACTTATTGGACTACTGATTTTACCTCTAAAGGTTTCGAAATCTGGATTCATATAGGCTGTTTACTGATATAAATAGGGATAGGAAGATGCTTGCAGTGCCTTGTTCGTCCAGCTGAGCAGGAATTCCTTAACTTTTCGGGCATCATAACTTTTTCCCAGTTCTAAGTAGCTGGAATTTTGTGTGTGTATCAAATTTCCATCTGCATTCACTATAAGAAATACCGGAAATCCGAATCGATTGGGAAACCCATACGCTTCAAAAATAGCGGCGTTTTTATTTTCCTGACTATAGTTAAGATGATACACTATGTAATTGGCCTCGATAATGGAGCGAAGTGCCGTGTCGTTTGTAACATACCGGTTGAACTCGATACACCAGCCACACCAGTTACCGCCGGCCTGAATGAGTACCTGTTTGTTTTGTGCCCGGGCCTTAGCCACTGCAAGAGCAATCTCCTTTCTGGCATCTGCCTTTGGATGATATAATGAGTCGGAGGCAGTAGCAGAAAAAGAAATGGTAATGCATACAATAATTACAAGTGCTTTCATTTGAATCAGTTTGTAAATTATCAACTATAATAACAATGCGGCCAATGCATAATCGGCTACCAATATCAAAATACAACTTATCACTACTGCACTTGTACTAGCTCTCCCGATTTCCAATGCTCCTCCAGAAACATTGTATCCAAAATAACAGGAAATGCTGCTGATGATGAATGCAAAAGTGTAGGATTTATATAAGGCAAAATTGATATTATATTCATTCAGATGTTGACGCAATCCCATATCAAATATATCGGGAACCAGAATACCGGTAGCAGCACCTGCAAATCTTCCTCCCCAAATTCCCAGCACAGCAGATATAACTACAAGGCAAGGCATTACTACCAAGGAGGCCAAAATTTTTGGCATAATTAGATAACTCTTTGTGTTAATGCCCATGATTTCGAGGGCATCAATTTGCTCACTGATTCGCATATTCCCTAATTCGCTCGCTATTTTACTACCAATTACACCAGCCAGCACAACGCATAAAACGGTGGGGGATAATTCGAGAATCATACTATCTCGAACAATTTGAGCAATAGTAGCTTGAGACACAATTGGGCTTACCAACTGATAGGCTGTTTGAATGGTAGTTACTGCTCCCAGAAAAATAGAAATAATCACCACAATAGGAAGTGCCCCCAAGCCAATTTCTACACACTGATGCATGAACTCTTTCCAATACATGCGACCGCTCTCGGGCTTGGTAAACATGCCCTTCAACATCAACAGATACGATCCAAAATGGGTAAAAAAATTCATGTAGTTTGTATCATTATAAAAATCTAAGAATTATTTTTTTCTTTTCTTCAGGCGCTTCCACCAGGTACTTTTTTGAACAGCTGCGTCGGTATCCATCCTGCATTTCAATTGGGCATCCATTACAGCTACTGTAGCCATATTGATAATATTTCTAACGGTACTTCCCAATTGCAAAACATGCACGGGTTTTTTCAAACCTAGTAAAATAGGACCAATTGCATCTGCACCTCCCACTTCTTTCAACAAATTGTAGGCCACATTACCGGAAGTAAGGCTGGGAAATATTAGCACATTCACATCCTGATCAACCAAATCGCTGAAGGGATAATTATCGCGCAAAATTTCTTTGTTAAATGCCATGCTACCCTGCATCTCCCCATCTACAATCATGGATGGATTCCGTTGTTTGAGTAATTTGGTTGCATCCGCTACCAATCTGGCTTCGGGTGAATCACTGCTTCCGAAATTACTATAACTCAACAATGCAATGCGGGGAGTTAAATTGAAATTTCTTACTTCTTTGGCAACCATCTGGGCAATATCGGCCAATTCTTCTGCAGTGGGATTGAAGTTTACCGTTGTATCTGCGAGAAATAAGGGTCCTTTTTTGGTGAGTAGCAGATACATTCCAGCAATTTTTTTCACCCCTTCTTCCGTTCCAATAATTTGTAGTGCCGGACGAATCGCTTCTGCATAATTTTTTGTTAGTCCACTTAACATGGCATCCGCATCACCTGTTTCCACCATCATACATCCAAAATGGTTGCGATCCTTCATCATTTTCATGCTCTCGTAGTGATTCACTCCCTTTCGCTGACGTTTTTTAAAGAAGAGTTGACCATAAAATTCGCGTTTAGCCTCTTGCTCGTCGCTGCGCGGATCGATGATAGGAATATCAGATAAGTCGATATTATTGTCTTCAGCAATCTTATTAATCTTTAAAGGATCACCCAATAAAATCGGATAGGCTGTTCCTTCATCATACAAGATGCTGGCAGCTTTTAATATTTTCTGGTTATCTGCTTCAGCAAACAACAGGCGCTTTGGATCTTTTCGAGCTTTATTGCTAATCACACGCATCAATTGATTATCCAGCCCGAGTCGTTTATTTAATTCTAGTTGATATGCTTCTGTATTGGTAATATTTTTTTGCGCCACCCCACTGTCCATGGCAGCTTGTGCAACGGCCGGTGCTACTGTGGCTAATAATCGAGGATCTAGTGGCTTAGGTATAATATATTCCGGACCGAAAGCCATGTTCTGCTGATTGTATGCCATATTCACGATATCCGGAACCGGCGATTTGGCTAGGTTTGCCAATGCCTTAACTGCAGCCAGTTTCATGGGCTCATTGATCTGCCGAGCCCGAACATCCAGCGCACCTCGGAATATATAAGGAAACCCGAGTACATTGTTTACCATATTGGGATAATCCGACCTTCCGGTAGCCATGATAATATCTTTCCGAACCGAAGTAGCCAACTCATAAGAAATTTCCGGATCCGGATTGGCCATGGCAAAAACTATGGGATTTTTTGCCATTGATTTGATCATATCAGTTGAAACTACGTTGCCCACGGATAGTCCCAAAAACACATCGGCATCCTTCATGGCTTTATCGAGTGTCCAGTCTGATTTTTCTATTGCAAACTTTCGCTGAATATCACCCAAGTCTGTTCTTTTTTGATGGATAACCCCCTCTTTATCAAAAAGAATAAAATTATTGTACTTCGCTCCCAACGCAATATATAGCTGAACGCAAGCTAAGGCTGCAGCACCGGCACCGTTCACCACAAAACGAACCTTCTCGATTTTTTTCTTTTGTAACTCCAAAGCGTTCAGCAAGGCTGCACTGCTGATAATAGCCGTACCATGCTGATCGTCGTGCATCACCGGAATATTCATTTGCTCGCGGAGTTGTTGCTCTATGTAAAAGCATTCCGGAGCTTTGATATCTTCTAAATTAATTCCACCGAAAGTGGGTCCAAGGGATTTTACAATTTGCACAAATTTTTCCGGATCTTTTTCATCGATCTCGATGTCAAAAACATCAATGTCGGCAAAAATTTTAAATAATACTCCTTTCCCTTCCATAACCGGCTTACTTGCTTCTGGACCGATATCGCCCAAGCCTAAAACAGCCGTGCCATTCGTAATTACCGCCACCAGATTTCCTTTGGCAGTATATTTATAAACATCTTCACGATTTGCAGCAATTTCTTTACAGGGCTCTGCTACTCCGGGGCTATAGGCAAGCGAAAGATCCCGCTGGGTTTTGGCTTCCTTGGTAGGAACCACTTCTATTTTGCCTGGTCTTCCGCCTGCATGGTATTCGAGTGCCTGTTCTCTTCGTAAGTCAGTTTGCTTCGCCATTTACTAGATTTTCGTTCCGGTAAGGAAAAATTATAATCATCTCAATAATCTTCTACAAAGTAAACAAATATTCGTTCACCAACCGATTAGTTAACGGATTGAGGAAATACGGTAGCGCCAAGCCAGGCCATAACACCGATTCCTTTTTCAATTGCCCTTTCATCAATATTAAAGCGGGGCGTATGCACCTGATGTATAATACCCTTTTCTTCGTTACGTACTCCAATTCTAAAAAAGCATCCTGGTATTTGCTGAGAATAATATCCAAAATCTTCGGCGCCCATACGCAACTCTGTTTCTAACACATTGGGGGCACCCATCCAGGAAGCCGCTTGTTTCCAAACTAAGTCTGTAAAAGCCGGATCATTATCTACCGTTGGGTACCCAATATCGATATGTAGATCAAGTTCGGCCCCCATTCCTTCTACCAAACCGGTTGCTTGTTTTCTGATCAGGTCGTGTGCCTTATATCGCCAAGTTTCATCCATAGCCCGAAATGTGCCCATCATTTTTACCTCACTGGGAATTACGTTGGTAGCATTTCCTCCTTGAATAGAACAAATGGATAGCACAGAAGGAGATACCGGATTGTTGTTTCTGGATATAATTTGTTGTAAACTAACCACCAATTGTGCTGCGATTAATACCGTATCTGCCGTTAAGTGAGGTGCAGCCGCATGTCCGCCTTTGCTCTTAATGGTAATGTATATTTCATCGGCACTTGCCATTACTCTGCCTTTTCTAAAACTCAGCTTTCCAACATCCAATCCCGGATGAACATGCAGGGCAATGATTCCCTGGGGAGCTGGATTTTCTAACACCCCATCGCGAATCATATAACTTGCGCCACCCGGATTCTTCTCCTCGCCCGGCTGAAATATCAGCTTTAAGGTTCCCTCCCATTCGTCTTTCAACTCAGTTAAAATTTTAGCTGCTCCCAATAATAAAGTTGTATGCACATCATGACCACAAGCATGCATTACCCCAATGTTTACTGAGCGATAAGGTACTTCATTTTCTTCTTGAATGGGAAGGGCATCCATATCAGCCCGGAGTGCCAATACCCTTTTACTGGGGTTCTTTCCTTCAATAATTGCTACAACGCCGGTTTCGGAAATTACCTGGAAGGGTATGCCTATTTCGGTTAGTTTTTCCTGCACAAAAGTACTGGTTGCAAACTCCTGATAACTTAGCTCAGGATGGGCATGTAAGTGATGCCGAACCTGTATAAATTCATCGGCATATTTTCTGGCAAGTGTTTGTATTTTCTCAGCTAACATACGCTTCAATTAACGGGGAGTTCATCTTCCCGGGGATTATATTCTACCGCATCTTCCACAATATAAACTCCCTGTGGATAAAACTTATTCAATAGAATTTTTAATTTGTCGGCCTCCTCTCTTCGAATAAAGTTACCGATTCGTACTTTAAAATTAGGGCTCTGATAGATGGTATATGCTTTATGATCGGGAAAGTTGGACAATAATTCTGATTTGATTCGCATGGCTTCTTCCCTCTTATTGGTACTAATTACCTGAATGCGAAATCCCTTGTAAAGTCCGTTGCCGGCCATCATGGATAATTTCTGGTTGATTATGCGCTGCTTCTGAGAAAGCACTTCTAACCGGGGATCTTTAATTACTATGGTAGTATCTGCTGCTTTTACGGATAAGCCGATGAAACAACTGGCAAACCCTAGAATAGCTGATAAAATCCCTTTCATAATGCACTTTTAAAATGAGTAATCAGTAGTTGTTCAATTGATTCGTTTCTCCTTCTACAATAGCTACCCCTGAACTGGTTCCCAAGCGAGTGGCACCTGCATCTACAAGTGCTTTGGCAAATGCATAGTTGCGAATTCCACCCGAAGCCTTTATCTGAACCGCATCTGGCAAATGTTTTCTAAAAAGGGCCACATCTTCAACCGAAGCGCCTTTTTCGGCATATCCGGTGGATGTTTTTAAAAAATCAATTCCAGCAGCTCCATAAATATCACAACAGGC
>CAIUKP010000374.1 GCA_903899675.1 uncultured Bacteroidota bacterium
ATACCCAAATCCCTTTCTGGCGTTGTTTGGCATCGCGACTTACCCTGCCAACTTTTTCAAATTCGTCTTCAATAGTTAAGGCAAGACTGGCACTTCTGCTGAAATATGCCTGCGTTTTCATATTGATAATCATCATCTTAGCAGGGTCATTTGGATTAAAATCTTTCAATTCCATGCGGGAAACACTGTCTAAATACAAATCTTCATTTTCACTCAGCGCTTCTTTGGCAGCATTACTTTTGTCTACCCCATAAATAAAGGTTTCGGTACCTTTTGCCGTATTTGGGGTGTACCATACGCGGTAATCCTTTACCTTTTTGGTGTATTTTTTCTTTTTACTGCCTTTGCCCTTATAATAAGTGACTGTTTTATACCCAATAAATTCTGAATGCTTAACGGGGCCTCCACCCTCATTCACGTGGATACAAACAAAAAGGTCTCCTTTGGCTGCATTGGCTAATTTAGCCTTGCGTGTAACCGGATCAAAAACATCCGTTGAACGAGTCATATAAATTTCAACATCCGGCATTTCCTCTCGAAGCATAGATTCTAGCTTGAGCGCAATGGACAGGCTAATATCCTTTTCCTTAGAAAATGCACCAGAAGCGCCATGATCTTCCCCACCGTGGCCAGCATCAATCACAATCTTGCGTAATACCTGTTTAGCGCGAACAGGATCTGTGCTTTGAGCAAAGGAAATAAGCGGAATTACCCAAAAAACAATCAAACCCCAGGCAGCGAACATACTTCTCATCATATCAAATCGTTAAAGCAAAGTGGGAAATTGAGATTACCAAACCAAGGCCGTATTTTTGCCCCTGAAATGCCAAAAACTCTCTGTAAATTTAACGTAAAATCAGCCGCCCGTATTGTAATACCGGTCGGATTGCTTTTATTAACATTTTATATTCATTTAGCGGCGTATCCGAAAAATGGACTTTCCACTACCATAATTATGGTAGATACCATCCCAAAAAAGCCTACCGCCTCCCCAATAGATACGCTGAATAAATCACGCATTCGGGATACGGTTAAAATTGATACGATTCCCATGTCTACCGATTCATTGGATGCACCTATTGCTTATGCAGCAGAAGATTCGGGGGTTTTATTGGTGCCTACCAAGGAATTTATCCTCTACGGCAAAGCCAAAACAGAATATAAAGATATAAAATTAGAAGCGGCAGTGATCGAGTTTAACCAGCAAACCCAGCTGGTAAAAGCATATGGCAGCACCGACTCAACCGGAAACCCCCTCAGCAAACCCCAATTTGCACAGGGTGAAATGAAAACGGTAAGTGATACTATTCTTTATAATATGAAAAGCGGGAAGGGCCGCATTAAGAATACCTTTTTACAAGAAGGTGAAATTTTTGTGAATGCCCAAATACTTAAAAAAATCAATGCCGACGAGTCGTTCGCAAAAGATGTTCGTTTTACCACCTGCAATTTAGATACTCCCCATTTTGCCTTTAGAAGCACCAAAATGAAGCTGATTAATAACAAATTGGCGGTAACGGGCAGGGTATATCCGGAAATCGAATCGATCCCCATCGAAATCATTTCTTTACCCTTTGGGCTGTTTCCGCTTAACAGGGCCCGACATTCCGGGGTACTCTTTCCAACATTTACCGCCAGCGAAGATTTTGGGTTGGGATTAGAAGGGTTGGGATATTACAAAGTGCTGAACGATTATGCCGATATTACTACCCGTGCCAATTTATATTCTTACGGAGGCTGGAATTTAAATCTAAGTTCAAAATATATTAAGCGATATAAACTATCCGGAAATGTAAGTATTAGTATTCTGAATACGAAAACCCTTAATAGAAGTCCTTATTCAAAAGAAGAGTTCAATCAATCTAAATCCTTTATGGTAAACTGGAGCCATAGCAGAGATTCCAGGGCTCGGCCAGGAACGAACTTTTCAGCCAATGTAAATTTTGGTAGCAGTAAATTCAACCAATCGCTACAAAACAATCCCTATCAGAACTTTCAAAACCAGTTGGCATCCAGTATCAATTATTCAAAAGACTGGCGGGGAAAATATAATCTTTCTCTTAACCTGAATCATAATCAGAACAGCAATTCAAAACTGGTAAACCTAAACCTGCCTACTGCCAACTTTAACGTAGTTACTTTTTATCCATTCGAGAAAAAAGAGCGGGTAGGTAGCGCTAAGTGGTACGAGAAAATTGGTATAGGATACAATGGAAACTTTCAAAACCTGATTTCCTTTTACGATACTGCATTTAGCCTAAAACAAATGCTCGATACCATTCAATGGGGTGCACAACACAATATCCCCATTGCACTCTCCTTGCCTTCTTTAGGCCCCATCACGGTTGCCCCGGGAATTAGTTATGAGGAAAGGTGGTATGGACAAAGAATGTTCAGAACTTGGGATAGTACCAATAAAAAAGTGGATACCACTATACAAAAAGGATTTTATACAGCCCGGCAAATGTCGTTCGGTATATCATTTAACACCCGCATATTTGGTAAATACAATTTTAAACCTTCCAGTAATGTAGTGGCTATTCGCCATGAAGTAAGACCAAGCATTTCGCTCAACTATCGCCCCGATCTAGCTTCGGGATATCACTACAGTACTCAAGTAGATACCAATGGAACGGTATTACGATTTTCTCAGTTTGAAGGGGGTGTGTTAGGTTCCTTTTCGGAAGGGAATTACGGAGGAATTTCATTTGGGATAGACAATGTGTTGGAAATGAAAGTGAAAGACAAAACAGATACCAGTTCAAAAGCCACCAAAAAAGTAAAGTTGTTAGATGGATTTGGATTTAACTCCTCCTACAATATGTTGGCAGATAGTTTTGCCTTAGGTAATTTTTCTATCTATGCGCGAAGCACGTTATTCGATAAAGTTAATATTAGTGCTTCTGCCAATTTAGATCCTTATGCGGTAAATGATAAAGGATTTCGAATCAATCAAATTCTGTTCGACCCCAGAAAGCTTCAATTTGGCCGAATTACCAGCGGAAACATCGCATTATCCACTTCCTTTAAAAGTAAATCAAGAGACGGAAAAGATGCCGACAAAAAAAATAGTACGATTCCATTACCCAATGACCCTTACATGACGCCCGATGAACAACAGCGGGAGTTACAATTTATCAGAGCCAATCCGGCGGAGTATACAGATTTTAATATACCCTGGAATTTATCCCTATCTTATTCCCTTAGTTTTTATCGAGTGCTCAAGCCTGATTATTCTGGCTTTATCACAGAATCCAATTCAAGTGTTAGTTTCAATGGTGACTTTAGTTTAACTGAAAAATGGAAAGTAGGGGGTACGGGATATTATGATATTACCCGCAAATCTTTACAACAAATCAGTATGTTTATCACACGAGAAATGCACTGCTGGCAACTGTCTGTAAATGTTACTCCTGTTGGATTGTACCGATCTTTTAATATCACCATCAATCCCAAATCTGGCATTCTTAGAGATTTGAGAATCAATAGAAGCCGAACTTTCTCTAATTAATGATTGTGTTGTAGGTAATATTCTCCCATTCTGGAAAACAAAATTTCTTTTAACTCGTTGGCAGATCGATTCTTTACCATTTCCGGTGGCAAAATATGCATTTCAATGGTATGCGGCCATAGATAGAAAAACTTTCCTGGAGTTAAAATTTTACGGGTATGAAACAGTAAAACTGGTAAAATTGGTTTACCCGTAACCTCAGCCAAACGGAATGCACCACTATAAAAAGTTGCCAGCGGTTGATTCGTTTTATTTCGGGTACCTTCCGGATAAATCAGCATATCTAACCCAATATCCAGGATATGCTTCATGGCATCAAAACTTTTCCGCCTGCTCTCTTCACTCCGTCTATCTACCAGCACACTCCCAAAAGCATATATCCATCCAAACAAAGGAATTCGGGTAAAACTTTTTTTAGCAATCGTTTTATTGGCTTTGGGCAAAAAGGGAGTACTAACGGGAACATCCATCAAACTATTATGGTTACAAACCACAATATAATTGCCCGAAAGCTGATAATTTTCTCTTCCGATTGTTTTAATTGAGCAGCCAATGATAAACAGATACATCCGCATCCATATTTGAGAAACAATCCGATGCCAATTGGCGTTAGCGGGTTCTTTCAACACA
>CAIUKP010000375.1 GCA_903899675.1 uncultured Bacteroidota bacterium
GATGCTTTAGGTGATAGGTTTCAAATGAAATGGAACTGGGAAAGATAAGGGGAATATTGGCAATAATCCCGGCAATTTTATTGGCTGACCGATTTTTGAATATTAATTTATGTGCACACTCATGTATCAGCACAAAAAGGGCATGATCGGCAAATGCTCCTAGCAAATAGGCCGCAATAAATACCCACCACCAAGATTGTCCAGATAATAAAACAGCCATGCCAACCTGAAATCCTACCACCCCCAAAATAGCCAGAAATGAATAGGGATTTTTACCAATTAATTGACGCATTTCTGGATGCTGCTTCAACATTTCCCGGGTTCTACCTCTATGCGGCTCAGGGGTTTCCACATGCACAAAATCCTGCTTAAACATGCTGATATCGTTTTTACAAATATATGCCATTCAAAACAGAGACCTTACTTTGGGCATTCAAATACAGATAGAATTCAACAAATTGAAACAAATTATTCGAACTGTTTAAGTAATTTTAGAATCCAGTATTTATCCTTGAACACAATCATTAGCTGATGAAACCTATTTCCACTGCGTTACTTTCTTTTGGCATGTCGGGCAAATTATTCCAAGCCCCTTTTTTACATACCAATCCTGGATTTTCATTAACCGCTGTATGGGAAAGATCCCAAGCTGTAGCTAGTTCATTTTATCCTTCAATTCATTCGGTATCTACTTTCGAGGAGATACTCAACAACCCCACCATTGAACTTGTAGTTGTGAATACTCCTACCGCTACCCACTTCGATTATGCAAAGCAGGTTTTGCTGGCTGGTAAACATGCTGTAGTTGAAAAAGCATTTACAACCACCGTATCAGAAGCCATCGAATTAAACAATATTGCAGCCGAAAAAAATCTATGCCTCTCGGTATTTCAGAATAGACGGTGGGATAGTGATTTTTTAACGGTTCGTCGTGTTCTGCAATCCGGAGTGCTGGGTGAGGTTTTAGAAGCCGAATTTCATTATGACCGATATAAGCAAGCATTAAGCCCTAAAATGCATAAAGAAACCCCCATATTGGGTGCCGGAGTGGTGTATGATTTAGGGCCACACCTCATAGATCAGGCCCTGGTTTCTTTTGGTTTTCCTGAAGCTGTTTTTGCAGATGTAAGGATAACCCGATCTGGTTCGAAAGTGGATGATTACTTCGAAATTTTACTTTACTATCCTACCCTTCGGGTTCGATTAAAATCGGGATATTATTATAGGGAACCCATTCCTGCATTCACCCTATTTGGAAGAAATGGAAGCTTCCATAAATCACGTGCTGATATTCAGGAAAATGCTTTGTTAGCCAATATTCCAGCAAATAGTCCAAATTGGGGAATTGAACCTGAATCGGAAAGAGGTTTATTACACACCGAAATAGAAGGGAAAATCATTCGCGAACGGGTGCCGACCGAAAAAGGGGATTATGCCCAATATTATGAAGGAATTTATCAGCATATCCGAAACGGAGCGCCACTGCATGTAACAGCAGATGATGGCATACGGGTAATGAAAATCATAACCGCCGCCTTAGAAAGTTCTGCTGAAAAAAGAGTAATTGCTTTTTAACGATTACATTTTCTTGGCATCCTCTAAAAACTTCGCTAACCCAATATCGGTTAAGGGATGTTTTAGCAGGCCAAGGATAGAATCGAGCGGGCAAGTACAAACATCTGCGCCTAATTCGGCAGCTTTTACTATGTGCAATCCACTACGGATAGATGCTGCCAGAATCTCGGTTGAATAGCCTTGTACGTCAAAAATCTGACGCATCTGGGCAATCAGTTCCATACCATCCCAACTGCTATCGTCAATTCGACCGATAAAGGGAGAAACATAGGTAGCCCCTGCTTTTGCTGCTAAAATAGCTTGCCCCGCTGAAAATATCAGGGTGCAGTTGGTACGAATCTTATGATCGGTGAACCATTTAATAGCTTTAATGCCATCTTTAATCATAGGCACTTTTACCACAATGTTGGGGTGAATGGCAGCGAGTTGCTGGCCTTCTTTAATAATAGCCTCGAAATCGGTGGACAAAACTTCTGCACTGATATCTCCATCTACCATTTCGCAAATGGTTTTGTAGTGCTGATTGATAGCAGCTTCCCCTTTGATGCCTTCTTTAGCCATTAGGGAGGGATTGGTAGTTACCCCATCGAGGATTCCTAAATCATGGGCTTCTTTAATCTGGGCCAGATTGGCAGTGTCTACAAAAAATTTCATGCACAAATATTTACAATGGCCGGAGCCAAAAAATAATAAAAAATGGCAGGCTACTCACATCGCACCGCTACAACCGCCTATCCTTGCTGCATTCCTGCCCTGGGGAGGTTCAGCAGGAGCTGGCCGTGTAAGACCTGCCACTGCAAAGGTAATGAATTATTCTAAACTGGTCGTTGCAATCATCAAGCCACTTACTATTATCGAATAATATTGGCACCTGCCTGCACCCGCTGAATACCCAGCAGTTCATCATACCTGCTACTGAAAGAGCGGTAGTAATACAAAATCAGGTACTCATTTTCTGCTTCAAAATAATTGCCTTCGGTAAAAGTTGGATCTGGAACTACATTGGGTGTGCGGATATCCCGGGCTAAGTATTGGTAACTATAATAGCCCTGTTTTAACAGGATGGTTTTTTCGTATACCCCCTTTTCTCCATTCCATTCCATGCGAGTTTTTTCGGGGGGTAGCAGTTGCGTGCAATCTCCCCATACGTATACTTCCTTTCCCGCATAGGGTTGCTTATTGGCTGGCACAAATGTAAAATGCACATTTACATAGTCGCCCTGCCACCAGGGATTGGCCACATCGGTATTAGTAATTTCGAAGTGCCCATTTAAATCGGGATAATACACATAACGCGTTTTTGATCGGTCTGCATCTGTTTTTAAAATCACCTGAGGGGGTTGAGTGATGGGATCGATTCGGTCGATGCGATCTGATAAAAACCGGATACTTCGCAAATCAATCCATCGGTATTCTTTTCCTGCAGAAAATACCGCTTCTAATTCTGAGTTGAATTCTATCAGATCTCCCCGTATAATCATCGGCTGTGTAGGGATATGCGCTGTTTCCCACCGATTGTTTTGCAGAATCACCAACTTTCCCAATTGTTGCATAAACATGGGTATGGCTTTCACCTGAATGCTAACCGGTATTTTTTGGTGGGTCATTTGCAGCGAAGGATCGAAGGGTTGTGTAGCAGTAGCCAAAATGGGAACCTGATTGTTTACTATCATCATCCGCCGGGTAAAAGCAACCTGGTTGGTATCTGCATCCATGTATACTTTTAGTAGATAATTACCACTTTTTATTGGAACACAACTGCGTTCCGGAAGGGTAACCTGGTAGTGGATATAGGGTGTTTGGGTATTGGATGAAAAACGATATTGTATAATTCGATTTTGAGTAAATCCCTTGATATAATCGAACACATTTAGGTCTGCCGGCGACCAGTCGGCATTGCATAACTGATAGGAATAATAATAATTGCGGGGCTGTTTCCCCAAATCATCAAAATGCAATTCGAATTGCTCTCCGGAACCCAATTCCATGATGGGGGCCGCTTGCTGATTGCCCTGGCGGAAAAATGAAACACTGCCAATTCCCTCCCGGAAAATTTTATCCGGCTGACGCTGGGCCTGCAAGGCAATGGTTATGCAACAAGAAGTTATCAGTAATAAACCAGCTTTCATAGGCGTAATTACCCGTTAAACTTACTACATAATTCGGAAATGGTTTTGGGTGATAGCAGGGGGCTGCGTAGTTTTACAGTATAACCTACTTATTTGAAGCTGGCATTCAACATAGCTCGTAAACTGGCATTCAACAGCAATCGCTCCTTCTCGGCCTTCATCATTCGCCTGTCGATTGTGGCAACCGCTATCAGTGTAATGGCATTAATAGTTACGCTTTCTTTTGTGAATGGCTTTCAAAGAGAGGTTTCCGGAAAAGTATTCAGCTTTTGGGGGCATATCCGCGTGCAGCAATATGTACTAGGCAAATCCATTGTTGCGGAAGAACTTCCGATGAACCGAAACGACTCGCTGGAACAGGTAATCCGTTCTATGCCAGGTATCCAAAAAATACAGCCTTACGCTACTAAGTCGGCTGTTATGGAACATCAGAAAGAAATTGAGGGCGTTTTATTAAAAGGAATCAGTAAAGCCTATGATTCCGTTCCTTTTCGGCCTTTTATGGTAAGTGGCAGCTGGATACAATTTAACGACAGCAGTTATAGTCACGACGTGCTGGTATCTGCTGATCAGGCAAAAACATTGAATATTCAGGTAAATGATACCATTACCCTATATTTTATTGCCTCCCTGGAGGGTACCCGCACTTACCGAAAACTCCGGGTGGCGGGGTTATATAAAACATCTATCGCCGAATACGACCAATTGTTTGTGATTGGCGACTTGCAAATGTTGCAAAGAGTAAATGATTGGGGGCCCAAGCAAATTGGGGGTTATGAGGTTTTTGTGCAGGATTATGCAAAACTTAACAGCATCCAGGCTGCTTTGGCTGATCGCCTTCCTATGCAAATGGGAAGTAGTACCATTGAAGAAATTTTTCCGAACATATTCGATTGGCTCACTATCCAAAACCTCAACCGAAATGTATTGTTCATCATACTAGGTTTGGTTGCTATCATTAACCTAGCTACCTGCCTTTTGGTACTTATTTTAGAACGTACAAAAATGGTGGGTATTTTGCAAACCATGGGAGCCAACAATCGGACCATACGGATGATTTTTTTGTTTCAAGCACTCTGGATTGCCCTGGCGGGGATTGGATTGGGATGTGCAGCAGGTTTGGGAATCAGCTGGTTGCAAATGACAACAGGATTTATCAAACTAGATGAAGCCTCCTATTACGTATCTCAGGCGCCTGTATACATTATTGGCTGGCAGGTAGCACTAGTGGTATTAGCAGCTTTCTCCCTCTGCTTCCTCTGTTTGCTCTTACCCACCCTCATCATCCGTTCTAACCAACCCATCCGATACGTGCAGTTCCGTTGAAACTGCAAAAAACTAACTACTTAAGGTTACATTTTATTTATGCACATGTTATTCACCCTATTTGGTGGTAAATAATTGGGCCTGAACTTACATTAAAGTTTATTTATAGTTACTTTGTACCCAGATTAGGGCACCCTATGCCTAATCTGTTATTGTATGAGCCAGCTAACTACTTTTCGTTCCGCTTCGTATAGCTTACCTTCTCATTTATCAGTGAAGGTATTTGGGAAGTACACGCTGCTCAGTCTAGGAACACCTCCTTCTCGGGTAAGCAACAAAATTATACCTATTACGCGCCCCTTTTTTCAGCGGGAACGATTACGGGATATGATTGAAAAAAACAGTGAATTGCTATATGCTGGTTTCGTTTTGTTGGTTGCCCCTATTCTTTTTGTTTATTTCAGTATAAAGGATCACATTTTATACGACGGTAAAACCCAACTTTTTGCCTGTTTGATTGCTGGGGGAATTGCCATACGTTTAGCGGCATTGGTATGGATTGCCCGTTTATCTATTCTGGAAAAAAAATGGCTCCAAGATCAGTTTTTACTTGCGTTCTTTTTGCCGGCATTGGCACTACTGGTAACCGGATTTACCCTTGGCGAACCAGTTCGGTATGCAACATGGGTTAGTGTAGAAGAATCTGCAGAAGAAGAAGAGGTTGATACGCCTGCTGTAGCTGCTGTGGCGGAACCTATGCCTGCTGCTGTTTCGGAAAGAATAGCTACACAACCTGCCTACTCACTTCCTTCCTACCCCGATCAGCTTGAGCAGGAAAAAAGACAAGCTAAGGAAGAGGCAGAATTGGCACGCATCGCCTCCTAATTATTTTCAATCCTTTTTATTCAATGCTAATCCCCTCTATACCCGTGTAAGGTAGGATAATAGAATACCGGTAGCTACAGCCGCGTTCAACGATTCCGCTCCCCCTAATCGGGGAATACTTACCGAAGTTGAAATAAATGGAAGCAGCGCCTCCGAAATCCCTTTTCCCTCATTCCCAATAAGCAAGGCAGCCGGCAGAACTGATTTCACGTCATAAATAGCCGTTCCTTGCATCATAGCCCCCATAATTGGGTGGGGATAATTTTTCAAACAAAGCCCTAGATCGGTATACTGAACGGTAACTCGTAAAAAGCTGCCCATACTAGCCTGAACCACTTTAGGATTATAGCAATCGGCACTCGATTCGCTGGCAATAATTTGTTTAATACCAAACCAATCGGCAATACGGAGTAAAGTACCCATATTTCCGGGATCCTGAATAGTGTCTAGTACCAGGGTTAAACCTACGGGGGCTGCCATTTGCACCGGACCGGGCGGCA
>CAIUKP010000376.1 GCA_903899675.1 uncultured Bacteroidota bacterium
CGCCCCCTGCAGGTCGGCCACCTGGGGAAATATGCGATTCAGTAATCCGCTGGTTAGCAATAAATGCCAGCCAACAGAGGGCTTCGGACACATCATAATTTTATTCAACTCATCGGTTATCCGCTCCTGAGAAACTATGCTTATTCGATGAGCATGGGTAGCTATCGCCAAAAATGTATCCGGTACGATGGTAAACTGCAACTGGGCCGCGAACCGAATCGCGCGCAACATTCGCAAGGGATCATCACTAAAAGTTTGTTCGGGCTGCAAGGGAGTTTTTAGTAACCTATTATGTAAATCTTCTATTCCATTAAAGGGATCTATTAGTTGACCATAATCTGCTTTATTTAAAGAAATGGCCAGTGCATTAATCGTAAAGTCGCGCCGGTTCTGATCGTCTTCAATGGTGCCGGCTTCAACAGCTGGTTTACGGCTATCGCTGCGGTAACTTTCTTTACGGGCACCTACAAATTCCAGTTCAAATGAGGGAAGTTTAATTTGTGCCGTTCCAAAGTTCTTAAAAATGGATACAGGAGGGGCAGGATGAAAACAGGCAGCTACTCTTCGAGCTAATAGGATACCATCTCCCAAACAAACAATATCCGAATCACTAACGGGTCTACCCAATAGCTTATCTCGCACAAAACCTCCAATCAAGTAACAGGGGTATCCCAGTTCCTCGGCCTGTTGGGCGATTATAAACAATATATTGGCTTCAGCCTCCGAACAATGAATATGCATGGGCCGCAAAGGTACAAATGTTTCAGTTGGTGAAATTCGGCAGTGTGTTCAGCAACTGCTGGGTTGTTATAGTTCTTGCACACTGGAAATGTTTTTCGGGGCAGGCCATTTTGCCATGCAAGCCACAGGGGCGGCAGCTTAGGGAATGGGTGGTTTGAACCAAATGCCGATTATCGGAGAGTGGACCAAACCCAAATGCAGGCAGCGTTGAACAATAAATGGCGGTAACGGGCGCATTCATGGCCGAAGCAAAATGCATGGGAGCTGAATCATTTACATAATTCATCAAAGCACCTGATTGCAGGGCGGCAGACTCTAACAAACTGAGTAACCCGCATAAATTTGTGGTATTCCCTTTTGCCGCCGAACGCACAATCTGATCGCACCATTTTCGATCGCTAGGTGCCCCCAACAAATAAACAGTATACGCTGGTGGGATAGAATCTATCAACGAAACCCACTGATCTGCGGGAAACTGCTTGGTAAACCATACAGAAGCTGGTGCCAGGCAGATATAGGGTTTTGATTGGTACCCAGCGATTTTCTGGTAATGGGCAACAGTGGGATATAATTTGGGTTTGGCAGGAATAGCATCCGTAAATCCGGCTATTAAAAGTTGGTTCCGTTCAGTTTCGTGTAAGGGCTGATCTCCCGTTGAAATCTGATGCTTAATAACGGTAGTAAAGAAACGGGAGAATGGATTTTTATCAAACCCGATAGTTTCTTTGGCAGCAGAAAAAATCGTTAGTAAACCAGTGGCAGCAAATCGTTGAACATTGATAACTTTCTGATAGCGCTCTTTGCGGATGGCTTTTATTAAACGAAATAATTCGAGGTACTTCTGTTTTTGTTTATTCCATACCCATACTTTTTTTACATAGGGATGATCTTGCCAGAGCGATTCATTTCCCTCACGAACCAGCCAGTGAATTTCTATGGTAGGATCCCAGGTATGAATTTTTTCCTGCAAAGCAGTTGCTAATACTGCATCGCCAATAAAAGCCGTTTGAATGAGCAGGATTTTTGCCATGCTGCAAAAGTATAGCACTACTGCAGGTTTCTGCAAAAAGAGGTGTAAAAAAACGATGAATTCGGAAAATCAGGCACGCAAAATGGTAATGGAGCCGTCTTTTTCCCATTTCACAACAGAGGAAGGACGAAATGTATCTGTTTCTTCCCTGCGATATTGCACTGCATAATCTACCCCCGAAACAATCCACTCATCGATATCTCTAAAACATCCGGGTGCAGGGTAACCACTAATATTGGCAGATGTGCTTACCAGAGGTTTGCGCAACCGCTTGAGTAAATGCCGGCAAAAAAGATCATTGCAAATTCTGATACCCACCGATCCGTCTGGAGCAATCAGCTTATCGGCAAGCCCTACCGCATTATCGTAAATAATGGTAGTGGGCCGTTGAACCCCTTTTATATAGTCGAACACCTGTAAATCTGGATGGGCAACATATTGCAAAATGTCTCTTTCATCTGCCACCAGAACAATCATTGCTTTATGGTCGGCTCGTTGTTTCAGTTGGTAAATCCGATCTACTGCTTCCGAACAGGTAGCATCGCATCCTATACCCCATACCGTATCGGTTGGATACAAAATGATCCCCCCGGCAGCCAGCAGTTCTATGCATTGATCAACTTCGTATTGAAAAGAAAAACTCATATTGTGGGCGTTAAATTACGCAATGCAGGTAAATAAGGCAGCATAAAATTTTGAAATTGTATGTTTGCAAAAAAATCAGTAGCATGGAATTGAAAATAATGATTGAAGCTGCCTGGGCCGATCGTGGACTTTTAAAAGAGGAACCCTACCAATTGGGGGTAAAGGCAGTATTAGAAGAAGTGGACAAGGGAAGACTGCGAGTAGCGAGTTCAACTGAAAACGGATGGGTAGTAAATGAGTGGGTGAAGCAAGCGATTTTGTTATATTTCGGCATCCAAAACATGCAAACCTGGGAATTACCGCCCTTTGAATTTTATGATAAAATGTTGCTGAAGAAGAATTATCAGGAATTAGGCGTAAGAGCTGTACCCCCTGCTACTGCAAGGTATGGGAGCTATATCGCGAGAAATGTGGTGTTGATGCCCAGCTATGTAAATATTGGTGCCTATGTAGATGAGGGAACGATGGTAGATACCTGGGCAACTGTGGGAAGTTGTGCGCAGATTGGCAAAAATGTGCACCTGAGTGGCGGCGTAGGTATTGGGGGTGTGTTAGAGCCGCTTCAGGCAAGTCCAGTTATTATTGAAGATGGTTGCTTTATCGGTAGTCGCTGCATAGTGGTAGAGGGTGTAAATGTAGAAGCCGAAGCGGTATTGGGAGCAAATGTGGTTTTAACACAGTCAACAAAAATCATAGATGTTTCTGGTACTGAACCAGTAGAATACCGAGGCCGTGTTCCGGCACGCAGTGTTGTAATTCCCGGCAGCTATACCAAAAGTTTTCCTGCGGGTGATTATGCTGTTAGCTGTGCCCTAATAATCGGACAAAGAAAAGCCAGTACCGATTTAAAAACAAGCCTGAACGATGCACTCCGCGATTTTAATGTGAGCGTGTAGATCAGTATAATAGCTGCACTTATGGGTAAATTAATGCCATCCAGCATTAGCCGAATTGGTTTCTGGCTGGCTTTATCGGGTGCGTTACTTTTTTCTACCAAAGCTATTTGGGTTAAATTGGCTTATCGGGATACCGATATTGACGCAGTATCACTGTTGCTGTTGCGTATGCTTTTTTCGTTTCCCTTTTACTTGATACTTTTTGTATGGGTTGGTTATAAAGACCAACAATTTTTTAAAGATTATCGACTATGGTTGGGTATGCTAGCTATGGGTATAGTAGGATATTATGCCAGCAGTTTGTTTGATTTTATAGGATTGCAATATGTATCGGCCGGACTAGAAAGGCTGATTTTATTTGTTTATCCTACATTAGCCGTTTTGATTAATAAGTGGTTTTTCAAAACCTCATTCAACAAAAAGCAACGTTGGGCTTTGCTAATTACTTATATGGGCATTGTAATTGCGTGCTATAGTGAAATAAAAATGCTACACGTAAAGGATGGTTTTTATTTTGGTTGCGTGATGATTTTGCTTTGTGCAATTACTTTTGCCATTTATCTGGTTGGCACTGGCAGACTGGTAAAACAAGCAGGGGTGATTCGATATACGAGTACCGCAATGTTAGCAGCTACTGCGGGAATTGTAGTACACTATTTAGTATTGAAGGGATGGAAACCAATCCCTATGAAACAAGATTTGGTGGGGTATTCAATTGCACTTGCATTACTGGCTACCGTAATTCCCTCCTTGCTAATGAGTAGTGGTATGAAAAGGATTGGAAGTAACCAGGTTTCCATAATTACCAGTATTGGACCTGTATCTACTATTTTACAGGCCCATTGGTTTTTGGGGGAGCCGATTACCGGCTGGCAAATATTTGGAACGATTTTGGTAATTGTGGGGGTATTACTGATTAGTGATACCAAAAAGCACTCAGAAACCCCGCTACAAGCTACATAACCAATCAGGCACGCTTAGCAATTAATTCCCCGATGATAATGGGAATTTTCAAAAAGTCTCTCGATTTATCCAAATAATAATCAGCCCCGGATTGGAGGCAGGTCTCTTTAAATTGGCTGCCTGTTTCATTGGTAAGCATTATTACTATTGGCTGGTGCCCCGTACTTTTACGGATGCTCTGTAATATTTCAATGCCATTGGTACCGGGCATATTTACATCTAATACTACAAGTTCGGGATTAGATGTGTGTAAAAAGGTAAAAGCTTCCTGCGCACTACTGGCGGTATCAACTCTGGTAACATAAGGTATGTTAGAGATGAACATTTTCATTTTTTGTAAAATGATTTTCATATCGTCTACCAGTAATACATGAAAAGAAGGATATTTCATAGGATTTGAATTACTGGGATGGAAGAAAAGTCAACCTTCCCTGTAATTGGATAATTACCTTTTATTAAGGTTGTTATTTACCGCTAGGATATGAACGGTAATTTATTGGATTTTAAAACGGGACTTGCTACGCTTATCGGATATTGTAATACAAAGTAACGACCACTGAGGCCCTTTGGGAATAGAACTTTAGAAGGTTATTGTGTAACTAGAAAAAACCCAACTGTAAATGATATACTACAAAAAAGGAAGCTGAGCGCTTCCGTTATATAATACTATTGAGAATAGCATATTTAACCAAATCTGCATTGGTTTTCATGTTCATTTTTTCCATGATTCGGCTCCGATAGGTGCTAATAGTATTTACATTCAAGCTCAGTTGTTCACCAATAGCAGATATGCTTTGTCCCATCACTATCATCTTAAATACCTCAAACTCGCGATCAGAAAGAGATGTGTGGGGTTGCTGTGAATTATTATCTTCAATGGAACCGGCGAGTACTTCTGCCACTTCGCTGGTAATATATTTTCTGCCAGATAAAATCTGTTTTACCGCCTTAACCAGTTCAAATGGGGCGCTTTCTTTAGTTAGGTATCCGGAGGCACCGGAGCGCAAAGAGCGAACAGCATATTGCTCCGGAGCATGCATTGATAGAATTAATACCGGAGTTAGGGGTGCATGCTCTTTAATTTGTTTGAGAATTTCTATTCCCGAATATCCAGGCATGCTTATATCAGATATAATGATATCCCACGTATGCATTAGGGCATTTTTCAGTAAATCAGCTGAGTCTGCCACATCGGTAATTTCAGCAAAAGGAAAAGCTTCAGACAGAATCTTACGCAATCCTTCTCGTATCAGGGTATGGTCGTCGGCTATTAAAATTCTCATAGTAATTTACTACTTAACATTCATTGATTAATTTCGCCACAGCAAAAGAAGTGTAACTTCATAACGTATAATTACGCTTGAAATTGGTGGTTTTTTGTAGTAATTTTACAAATCCAAATGTAAAGATTCTACTACAAGAAATTATATTCGCTAATTATTTGATAAATAGTGATTTAAGTATATAAAATAAACAATATTTATAATGTTGATCAAAGGAAAAGACAAAAACACCGTACAGGTTATTCATGATTTATTGGAAAGACTATCGCAATTACCCCAGGTAGACATCCGCTTCGATTTTGAAGGGGAAGACACTTGGGCGGTAATAACTGAGTTTGACGAGAAAGATGATTCGCAATTATCCATTCGCTTTTTAGGAAACGATCGATGGCTTGCGGTAGCTGGTGATTATGATGAAGAGGATGATTTTGTAGAGACTTTTGAAGAGTTAACCCCTGAAATTATTCAGGAAATACCGGAGGGTTGTAAAATACTGTTACACAAAGTGCGGGATGATGAAAAAGGCATGCGGCTTGCAGGCCATTTTTTGCTGCGCCAAAAAGGACAGTAAAAACTGAATGAGCGCCTGTGGGCCTCTGGAGCATAAGAGACTGCAAGGTTTGGAGATGCTCCCCGTGCAGTACGCCATAGGCGTACTACGCTAGGAACTTTTCCCGAAACTTATACTTTGTGGAGACAATCCCCAAATTCTGTTACTAAAGTTGAACAATCCCGTTTTTGATGGCATACATTACCATGCCAACGCGGCTAGATACATTGAGTTTTTTAAACAGCTCGGCTCTATAACCATCAATGGTTTTTTCGCTTTTAAACATTTCGTTGGCGATTTCCTGGTAGGTTTTTTCACTGCAGGATAGCCGAAGAAAATTTAACTCATTGTCTGAAAGTTTTTGGAGGGCGGTAACTGCATCGTTGTCTTCAAGAATTCTACTAATAGAGTTAATAACTTTTCTGGAAACCAGTTCATTATAAAAGAACCCGATCGACAGCAGTTCGGAAAATGCGAGTTTAAGTTCAGAAAGGTCAGCATCTTTTACTATATAGCCTTTTGCGCCGCTTCGAATCATTTTAATAATAGCGGTTTCTGCATCCATAGTACTCAGGGCCAGCACTTTAATGGCGGGGTAATGACTTTTCAGCCATTCGCAGGTTGCATATCCATCCATTTCTGGCATGGAGATGTCCATCAGCACAATTTCGGGTAACTGCTCAGGATTCAGTCGCTCAATAAAATCCTTCCCATTAGAAGCCTCCAAAATCACTTCAAAATTTGGAAAAACATTTATAAGAGAAATCAGTCCCTTCCGAAAAAGAGTGTGATCATCCACTACTGCAATGTTATGTTTATCAAGCATAAGGTATCTGTATTAATATCTGCGTTTCACCATTCTCTGTTACTGTAAATGTACCCCCAATTATTGCTAATCTTCGTAAAACAAGGGATTGTTCTTGGTGATATTGTTGTTCTTGTTGCTGGTTGATATCGGGATCTTTTCTGTGGTGTACTATTTTGATATGCCAGTTTTGTGGATAAAAGCCCATGGTAATGGATATTTTATTTGAGCCCGCTTCCATTTGTGTAATTCGGTTAAGAAAATATTGGATTGCTCTAAATATTACCAAATGCTGGGTTTCGGTTACCGGAAGGGGATTTCCTTCCACTGCCACTTGCACATCCCATCCATTCGTCTCCTCTAATCGGTGAGCTTCATGTTGAATAGAAGATAAAAGACCTAATGAAATTAATTTCTTGTTAGAGAGACTTTTAGCGATTTCGCGCAAATCTATCAAAGCATTGCTGATATTCTCTTTTGCATCGTTTAATAATTTTCCTTCTTTTATTTCCTCCTCTGAAAGTAAATTCAACTGAACCTTAGCCAAACTAAGAATTTGCCC
>CAIUKP010000377.1 GCA_903899675.1 uncultured Bacteroidota bacterium
CAAATAAATTAGTTATCATTTTACCCACCAGCTGTTGCTGCGTATTTTCCTTGGTAATATTGGGTCGGTAGATATGTACCTTGCTGCTGGCATCTCTGCTAACAATGCCCTTTTCGAACATGATCTGCATCAATTTCAAGGTGGTGGTGTACCCCGAAATTTTATGCTCACTTAAGGCTTCATGCACTTCCCGCACACTGGCCTGACCTTTGTTCCATAAGATTTTTAATATCGATAACTCACTTTCCGTGGGCTTATGAGTAGGGCAAGATTGCATATATACGATTTTGTTCGTAAGCAATTTACAAAGCCTTTTTCATTCTGAATATATATTTTTTGTTAAAGCCATACCGGGCACAAAAAAGCCCGAACCGTTTGGGTGGGTTCAGGCTTTTCTGGTTGCGTGTGTACGCGGTTATTTTACTTTAAACATGAATTTAGTACTTTGCTCTTTTTGGAAAAAGGTGCTGTATTTGGCGGTAGTAGCTGCATCCATGGTTTTTCCATTGATGGTAAGCACTCCATTTTCGAAACCAATTTCTACCTGACCGTCTTTTGTAAATCCGTCTTTGGTCAACGCCTCCATCAATAATTTAGATTGATTGTTGGGGGCATCTATTTTTACTTTCATTTGAACCGGGGCAGGAGAATCTTTGGAAACAACGGCAGAACTATCTTTGATAATCATTTCTATTCGCTGCTCTATTTTTTCTCCGGTACCCATTTTGGAAGGATGTAAATGCGCCAGAGTAGGAGCAATCACCAAAGAAACGATAGACATTAGTTTGATAAGAATATTCATAGATGGACCGGAAGTATCTTTAAATGGATCGCCCACGGTATCTCCGGTTACGGAAGCTTTATGGGGTTCTGATTTTTTGTAGAAGATCTCTCCATTAATTTCAACACCGGTTTCAAAGGATTTCTTTGCGTTATCCCAGGCTCCACCGGCATTATTTTGGAACATACCCATCAACACACCACTCACAGTAGCACCGGCTAAGAAACCACCGAGCACTTCGGCTCCAAACACAAAACCCATAATCAGCGGACTAATAATCGCAATAGCACCGGGCAGCATCATTTTTTTAAGAGAAGCTTCGGTAGAAATAGCTACACATTTATCATATTCCGGTTTGCCGGTTCCTTCCATAATACCCGGAATGGTGCGGAACTGACGACGAACTTCTTCCACCATAGCCATAGCGGCTTCACCCACTGCCCGAATAGCCAATGATGAGAATATATAAGGAATCATACCTCCTACAAATAATCCGGCCAATACATCGGCATGGTAAATATCAATCCCCTGAATACCGGCAATACCTACAAAGGCTGCAAATAAAGCCAATGCAGTAAGGGCAGCAGAGGCGATGGCAAAACCTTTTCCGGTAGCGGCTGTGGTGTTACCCACGGCATCCAGGATATCTGTTTTTTCACGAACTTCTTTTGGTAATTCACTCATCTCGGCAATACCACCAGCATTATCGGCAATGGGACCAAAAGCATCAATAGCCAACTGCATAGCAGTGGTTGCCATCATGCCGGCAGCTGCAATGGCAACTCCGTATAATCCTGCGCAATAATAAGAACCATAGATACCACCTGCTAAAACAAGGATAGGTAAAAAGGTTGATTCCATACCAACTGCCAAACCTCCAATGATATTGGTGGCATGCCCGGTGGAAGATTGTTTAATAATACTATTTACCGGGCGCTTACCCATGGCAGTATAGTATTCGGTAATCATGCTCATTAAAGTACCTACGGCCAATCCTACCAAAATCGCACCGTATACTTTACCTGGTGTAAAAGTAAATCCGCGCAGGAGCATGGTATCGGGTAATAAAAACATTACCAGAAAATAGCAGGCAAAGGCGGTTAAAACAATCGAACCCCAGTTACCCATATTCAGTGCTTTTTGAACGCCGGCAGTACCAATACCAGCTGCATCGGAAATGCGTACAAAGAAAGTAGCGATGATAGAAAATAAAATACCTATCCCAGCAATCAGCATGGGTAATAAGATAGGGGAGAGACCGCCAAAATTATCGGCAAGTGGCAGGTGGTTTGCTCCGGTTACTTCTCTACCCAAAACCATGGTAGCTAAAACGGTAGCCACATAGCTTCCGAATAAATCGGCACCCATTCCGGCTACATCGCCCACATTATCGCCCACGTTATCGGCAATGGTGGCCGGGTTGCGGGGATCATCTTCCGGTATGCCAGCTTCTACTTTACCCACTAAGTCGGCACCCACATCGGCTGCTTTTGTATAGATACCGCCACCCACACGGGCAAACAAAGCAATGCTTTCGGCACCCAGTGAAAATCCGGTTAATACTTCAATGGTTCTCTTCATTTCCTCACTATCTACTGCAGCACCAGGAGCGAGTACCTGACGTAATATTATAAACAATCCACCCAATCCTAAAACGGCTAATCCAGCAACTCCCATTCCCATTACCGATCCTCCGGTAAAAGAAACTTGAAGGGCTTTACTTAAACTGGTTCTGGCAGCCTGTGCTGTGCGCACATTGGCACGGGTGGCAATTTTCATACCGATAAAACCGGCCAGGGCACTAAAGAATGCACCTAAAATAAAGGCCAATGAGATACTCCAATGGCTGTTTTTATCTGTATAGCCCATAACCCCCAATAAAAGGGCCACAATTACTACAAAATAGCCAAGTATCTTATACTCTGCTTTCAGGAAAGCCATGGCACCCTCAGCTATGTACTGACTGATTTCTTTCATCCGATCATTTCCGGCGTCTTGACGTGAAACCCAATTAAACTTAATTAGGGTATACAAAAGACCGATAATTCCCATCGCGGGCACTGCATACAGTAAGTTCTGAATCATAAATTTGAAATAGGTATAATCGTTAAATTAAAGGACTGCAAAAATAAGGGAATTGGTTAAAAAACCCCTTTTAATAGCTGTTTGGGGAAAACCTGCGGAAAATTGGCTTATTGTTCTAATTGGGTGGTATCGGCCCGGCCTGTAAAAACGGAGCTCATTTTGCCGGCAGCCCAGATATTCCGGTTAAAACGGTTGCCAAGGATAATTACAACCGCATGGTCGGTAATCAATCTTTTAAAAACTGTATTATTTCCATGCCACCAGCCATTGTGGTATATAACCGGGGGTTCTGTAGGGGGAAAATACAAGTGCCAGCCTAATCCATAATTTTTTTGCCCACGGGTTTCCTGGCTATAGGGTTGGTAAGCCAGGTTTTCGAGGGTACTTACACTAACAAAACTGCCATTCTGGAGGGCTTCATTCCATTTGAGTAAGTCCCTCACCGTACTGTATACATTTTTATCTCCGTACACTGCATCCATCGATTCCAGCGGAAAAGGGGCATAATTATAATTATAAGAAGGTACATAGGATGCTGTATCCTGAATGCTGAACACATAACTATTTTTCATGCCCAAGGGGGTAAACAGACTATCCTTCAAATAGTCGGGATAGCGTTTTCCGGTTACTTTTTCAATCACCATCGCCAGTAATGCATAGTTGGTATTGCAATATTGGAAGCGGTGATTGGGAGGGGCAACTGGCTTACAGCGATATCGAATCATATAATCCAGCATATCCCGGTTAGTGGCAATGCCTTTAAAGCTATTAGGATCTTTATAGTAGGATTTTTTATTAATCCATTTGCCGCGTTTATTCTTTACCCGAACTACCCGGCTAATGGTTTCGTTCATAAAATATTCGTACTTAGGCAGGCCACTTCTATGATTCAGTAACATCATCAGGCTGATACCGGAATAGGGAAATCCGGGTAAATAGGTTTCAACCGGATCTTGCAGGTTTAGTTTTCCCTGCTCGTATAGTCGTAAAATTACCGTTGCCGTAAATGTTTTTGAAATAGATGCCAGGTGAAAAGAAGTTTGCGAATCAACCGGATGGCGGGTTGCCCGATTGTACAATCCCTGATAATCTTCTAAAATGATTTCGCCATTCTTGGCTACCAGTATACCCCCGCTGAATCCGGTTTTAATCAACATAGACTGATACATAGGTTCTAGTTCTTTTCGGTAGCTTTCCTTTTCTGTTTCGCTTAAGGGCCCTTTACTTTTGTCGGTACCAATCGTTGGATACAATTCTATGCCGGTGGTGTCGGATCCCGAATTGCAGGCCAACAATAAAGAAGTACAGATAGCAATTAACATAGTCCGGCACATTTGCTTGCGATATAAATAATTTGCTAAGATACGCGGAACGGGTGTTTAGATGCTATGGGTGGATAATTAGATGATAATTGATTTGGAATTAACAAGTAATTTTGTGAACATGACGAAGCAATCCCCC
>CAIUKP010000378.1 GCA_903899675.1 uncultured Bacteroidota bacterium
GGAGGAAAAGGTCGAGAGAAGTCAGCTTATGGATTCATTCGCTTTAAAAAATAAAAGCCAAAGACACCCAAAAGAAAGTCCTTCCTAAATGGCTATATAAAAACAGCAGCGCAAATTTTCTTTGCGCTGCTGTTTATTTTAAATCCCTATTGCGAATTTTATAATACCGGCTTTTTACCCAGCACATCTTCAATAGTAAGGAAATTGAGGTTACCCAAATTTAGTTGTCGGATACCCGCCTCAATCTTAGCCCGGTCGCCAACAATTACCACCAGCATATTATCTGGCACAATAAACTGATTGGCAGCCGCAGTTACTTCTTGGGGGGTTACTGCCAGTACTTTACCTACATAACCGTTATAATACCCATCGGGCAGTTGATAAAGCACCTGCGAACCAAGGGTGGAAGCCAGATCACTGTTGGTCTCAAAAAGACGGGCATAGCCCAATGCATTGTAATTCTTTCCCCTATTCAATTCATCCGCTGGAATCGGCAGACGTATTTTGTCAAACTCTTTAAAGAACTCACCCAAGGCGGCTCCGGTTACATCGGTTTGAACAGATGAGGATGACAGGAATGGACTTGGGGTATTCCAGAAACTAAAATTAGATCCTGCACCATAAGCATATCCATGTTGTTCGCGCAGATTATTGTTGAGTCGTGAAGTAAAAGAACCACCAAAAATAGTGTTGAGAATATTTGCGGCATAATAAGCAGGGTCGTTGCGGGCTGGCCCGAGTCTGCCAATCTGAATAACCGACTGTGCAGCCCCAGGTTTGTCTATGATGTAAATGGATCTACCTTTTACCTGGATGGGGGTTGGTCTTGTTTTAGCAACAGCATTACCCTTAGGATAAGCAGCAAAATATTTTTCAAGAACAGGTTGTATGGATTCACGGGTTACATCACCCGCAACAATCAATGTACTATTACCAGTAACAAAATGCGTCCGATGAAAAGCCAAGAGGTCTTCCCGTACATAAGAACGAATGGACTTATCATTAGAAAAACGGCCGTAGGGACTATTATCCGGGAACATCAATTGATTAAATGCCCGATTGGCGATGGCATTCGGTTCATCGTAACTCTGCAGCAATCCGTTCAGTCGCAACTTACGTAAGCGATCGATTTCCTTATCAGCAAAAGCTGGGCGTAAAACAATCGTACTCATCAGAGAGATGGCTTCTTGTAAACGGGCTAGGGGTGCCGTACAATTTACTTCAGAAGAGAAGGGTCTGCTACCCGTTCCAATTTGAGCACCTAGGTATTCAATTTCATCGGAAAGTTGCAGTGCAGAAAAATTACCTGCACCTTCGTCAAGTACATCCATGGCGAAACTGGCCAGTCCTTCCTTACCCAATGGGTCGTCGTAGTTGCCGGTTTCAATTAATAAGTTCACTTGTACTAAGGGCACATTGTGCTTTTTCATCAATACTACTTTTAGTCCGTTAGAAAGGGTAAATCGAACGGGGGTAGGCAGTGTAAGGCTTTTCACTTTATCCAAAGCGGGCGGACCCGTACGAACAGGTGCCTGTGAAAAACCCGGATGAAACAGGGAAACAATTATAAAAGCAATGAATATTTTTTTCATGGTATTAGTTTTTGGAGGCTGCTAAATCTTTTTTTCCTTCGGGAACAATGCTCATTACTACTCGTGCATCGGAACGTAGGTATTTGCGGGTAGCGGCAGAAATATCAGTTACGTCTACTGCCTTAAAGCGCTGAAGATCTTCATTAAAGTAATCGGGATTTCCGGTATAAAAATAATATTCGTTTAACTGATTTGCTTTTCCACTAAATCCCCCAGATCGTTCGATCTGAGAAAGAAAACGCGACTCTCCTTGGCTAACTACCCGATTCAATTCTCGTTCGGTAGGCAGCTCATTTTTAAGTCGTTCAATTTCTTCTTGCACAATTTTCTCAACTTGTGTTAATCCGATACCCGGACGTGCCGTAACTGCAATATGAAAATCACTTGCAAATTTACTCGAGCCCTGGTAACAGGAAACATTTTGTGCAATTTGCAGATCATATACCAAACGTTTATATAGTCTTGAATTTTTACCGCCTCCCAATATAGCAGCTACCAGATCCATCTCGGCATTACCGGGCTGAAAATTTGCAGGGGTAAGCCAAATCATTTCCATTCGGGGGAGTTGCACTTTGTCTTCCACCACCACGCGCTTTTCCTCAGTTAGCACAGCAGGCGCTGGCTGAAAAGGCGGTACGGGTTTACCGGCGGGCACATCACTGAACCATTTTTCAACCGCTTTTCTTGCCTGAACCAAATCGATATCCCCCGCAATACAAAGAGAGGCATTACCCGGAAGGTAAAATTGTGAAAAGAAATCAGCCACATCTTGTCTACTCGCTACGGAAAGATCAGCCATAGATCCAATAACGGGCCAGGAATAGGGATGATTTTTTGGATACAGCAATGCAGGTAAATCGAGACCGGCTTTACCATAGGGTCGATTTTCATAGGATTGACGGCGTTCATTTTTCACCACATCCCGTTGACCATCTACCGTAGAATCCGTGAGCGAAGCCAGCAGAAAACCCATGCGATCAGATTCCAGGAATAACGCCAGATCCAAAGCGTTGGCAGGAAGGTCTTCATAATAATTGGTGCGATCTTCGGTGGTGGAGCCGTTGTTATTGGCACCGGCAGCTTCTAGCCATTCATCAAACTTACCTTCGGGCACGTTCTTCGATCCTTCAAATAGAATATGCTCAAATAAATGGGCGAAACCGGTGCGTCCGGGCTTCTCGCTGCCCGAGCCAACAAAATACCACACATTTACACTGATGCGGGGAATGGTTTTATCCTGGTGCAGAATCACATTCAGTCCGTTTGGCAGGGTAAACTGCTCATAGGGTATTTTAATCTTTTGTGCATTCGCAGAAAGTGCACATAACAGTAATGTTATAACTGAATAGAGCTTCATAAGATAAACGAATTGAGGTAAAAAAGTTTATGTACGATAGTATAAATATAAGTGAAAAAAGTAAAGAAACTATAGCCTGCAAGGGGCAGCGTATTTATTGGAAATAATCACTTAAATGAATACATTTGATAGCACCGATAGCGGATGCTGGGAATATATTTTAATTAATGGAAGCATGAAACATCCACTCTATCAGGTTGACGCATTTACCGACACCATTTTTGGTGGAAACCCAGCTTGTGTGGTACCGCTAGAAAACTGGTTACCCGATAACATACTGTTGAAAATAGCCAAAGAAAATGCAGTTGCAGAAACAGCCTTTTTTGTAGTTAAAAGAGAGAAAATTCACCTGCGCTGGTTTACCCCTGAACTTGAGATGGATTTATGTGGTCATGCTACTTTGGCCACAGCGCATTGCTTGCATACCCTGATGCACTACCCTAAAAAGGAAATCATTTTCGAAAGCTTAAGTGGTGATTTACATGTTACCATCGAGCAGGAGTTGTATAAAATGGATTTCCCATCCAGAATGCCAGTTGAATCCGATGTACCCTCGGAAATTTTGAAATCCCTAAATATTCAACCGAAGGAAATTTTTAAATCCCGGGATTACATGCTGGTGTATGAAAATGAAACTGAAATCAGGCATATCAACATTAACCGAACCCTATTTGACCAAATCAATTTGGGTGCGGGGGGAGTAATTGTAACGGCAGCTGGAGATACTTGTGATTTTGTTTCCCGGTTCTTTACGCCACAAGCCTCTATTTTAGAAGACCCGGTTACTGGTTCTGCCCATTGTTCGTTAATTCCCTTTTGGGCAAATAGGCTGAATAAAAAGGAACTGGTAGCGCATCAGGTTTCTGAAAGGATGGGCAAATTGTATTGTGAATACAGGGGTGACCGTGTTATCATAAGCGGACAGGCAAAAACATATTCGATAGGTTATTTATTTACGGAATAGTGGTGTATGCTGTTCTTGGAAACAATAGAAAGATTGGGCTTATTGTAAAACATGTAATTTTGCACATCCGAATGTGCAAACTCAAAAAAATTGCTGTAACTAGCAGATAATCAATTAAATGAGTATTATTAATTGTAAAAAATATTCTATATAATCAATTGATATTCAATATACCTAACACTATATTAATAACTTCAATAATCACCCATCCTATTGTGAACACTTGCTTAAGTAAAGAAAGTTAGCGATTACCGAACTTACAAACTTGTACGCTGTTTGCTAAATATAAAATACATTCAAATAATGCAAATTCCAGAAATAAGAATAGAACCTGGGTTGCTACCAGTGATCGACCCATCAGATTTAAAAGAGGAAATTATCCAAACTGTTAAAACGGGACAATCATTGATTTGTTGAATTGCTTGACCAAATGAAACACATTACCATAAACAACTATGATAATTGTATATTAACAGTAGGTTTCCCCTAAACCTTTTATACACTTGAAGTGTAGTAGTAATAAAATAAACAATTATGAAAATGAAATTTTTAATGATGCTCCTGATTGGAGGCATTGTTTCTGCATCTGCACAAACAACGGTAGTAGATATAGCCGTTGGTTCTAAAGATCATTCAACGCTGGTAGCTGCCGTTAAAGAAGCTGGTTTAGTAGCAACTTTACAAAGCGCTGGTCCTTTTACTGTATTTGCTCCTACTAACGAAGCATTTGCTAAATTACCAAAAGGAACTGTTGAATTCCTTTTAAAGCCAGAGAACAAAGCAACTTTGACAAAAATTTTAACTTACCATGTGTTTGCAGGTAAATTAGATGCTGCTGCGGTTGTAAAAGCAATCACTGATGGCAAAGGAAAAGCTACTTTAACAACTGTAAGCGGTGGAACATTAACTGCTTCATTAAAAGATGGTAAAGTAATCTTAACCGATGAAAAAGGTGGTACTTCTACAGTTGTAGCTACTGATTTAAAAGCAGGAAACGGAATCGTACACGTTATTGATACTGTTGTATTGCCTAAATAGGTAATGATTAAAATATAAAGTATGGGTCATACAATAACATGTATGACCCATACTTTTTTATATCGCTCAATTTCAAATACAGACTATGTTACAGCATATTTTTCCCCAAATTTCGCAAATTCCAAGTGAATGGCAGTTGCAAGAGTTGATTGAACAAAGAGAATATCTTGTAAATGGTGAGCTTAGGATTTGGGAAGGCCCTATGAACGAAGTAGTGTCTCCTGTATCGATTAATAATGGAAATAGTATTGAGAAAAATATTATCGGTACAACACCGCTGCTAACTCAAAAAGAATCATTAGAAGCGTTGGATGCAGCAGTACTTGCGTATAATAACGGCACGGGAGAATGGCCGACCATGAGTATTACTAATCGAATTGCACATATTGAACAGTTTCTGGTTGAAATGAAAAAACAACGGGGTCTTGTAGTGAAGTTATTGATGTGGGAGATAGGTAAAAATTTGCCAGACAGTGAAAAAGAGTTCGATAGAACCTGTATTTATATAGAAGATACAATTAGGGAACTAAAAAAACTCGATCATAACTATTCAAATTTTGCGGTTGAAGAAGGCGTAATTGCTCAAACCAGGCGGGTACCGCTTGGTGTAGCCCTATGTATGGGCCCCTATAATTATCCTTTAAATGAAACATTTACCACCTTAATACCTGCCTTACTCATGGGCAACACAGTGGTATTTAAACCGGCTAAATACGGCGTACTATTCATAAAGCCCCTACTCCCCATTTTTAAAGCTTGTTTTCCAAAAGGCGTTATCAATGTGATTTACGGAAAAGGAAGAGAAACGGTAGGTGCATTAATGGAGACAGGAAAAATAGATGTATTTGCATTTATCGGAACCAATAAAGGTGCCAATGACCTTAAGAAACTACATCCCAAACCCAATCGCCTTAGAAGTGTTTTAGGTTTAGATGCAAAAAATCCTGCCATTATTTTACCGGATGCGGATATGGATAATGCGGTTACCGAATGTGTTGCCGGCGCGCTATCCTTCAATGGGCAACGTTGCACTGCCTTGAAAATAATTTTTGTGCAAGAAGATATGGTAGCATCATTCATCCAAAAATTTACGGAGGGTGTATCCAAATTAAAATGTGGCATGCCCTGGGAGAAAGACGTAAAAATCACCCCATTACCAGAACCCGGTAAAACTGCGTATTTAACTGAACTGCTAAACGACGCCAAACAATTTGGAGCATCAGTAGTGAATGAAAATGGTGGGGAAGTAAATGATACTTTCTTTTACCCGGCAGTAATTTACCCCGTAAATGCACAAATGCGGATTTACTCTGAAGAACAGTTTGGCCCAATAGTTCCGATAGTTTCATATAAAAATATAGAAGAAGTAATCGATTATGTTATTCAATCGAACTTTGGACAACAAGCGAGTATATTCGGGAAAAACTCAAAGATAATTGGTCATTTGATTGATGAACTAGCCAATCAGGTAGGACGTATCAATATCAATGCACAATGTCAGCGGGGCCCAGATTCATTTCCATTTAATGGAAGAAAAGACAGTGCCGAGGGAACCTTGAGTGTGCATGATGCTTTACGAGCATTTAGTATTCGACTATTAATTAGTACTAAAGACAATGCAACTAATAAAGAAATAGTACAAACAATTGTAAGAGAACATCAAAGCAATTATTTGCGGTTAGATTACATTTTTTGATGGGCATATCAAGTATAAAAATCCTATGAAAATCACATGGGTAAACTTTACATTACGTTTTTTTTGAACCCTACTAATTTGTAAAAAACAGCGTGAGCGTTAGGATAATTGGATAAACCAAGTGTAAAGCCTTTCGGAAAGCACTATTCGGGCGACCGGGGTTGACCACTGAGCTTTGCGCTATAGATAACCAACACTTGGAGGTTCAAACCCTCCCCCTACAAAAACTAAAAGCTTCTATCTCTCCGCCTAGGCGGATCGGATAGAATGCGAGAAAGGAAGTTCTGGTGAGAAAAATTTAAAAAAGTTACCAAAAATTGGTAATTTTAACTAAAATCTAAACAATGGGACGAAATACCTCCATCTCTTTAGGCGATTAC
Source organism: uncultured Bacteroidota bacterium (assembly GCA_903899675.1). GTDB lineage: Bacteria > Bacteroidota > Bacteroidia > Chitinophagales > Chitinophagaceae > Sediminibacterium. The sequence continues at coordinate 7,028 of CAIUKP010000378.1, forward strand.
TTTGAAGAATTCGTAGACGAAAAAGTTACTACAGGAAGATTCAAGAATGCCAGCGAAGTTATACGAGCTGGTCTCCGCCTTTTGGAAGAAGAAGAAGCTAAATTCATTACCCTGAAAAATGCAATCAACGAAGGATTAGAAAGCGGAAAAGCTGAGAACTTCGAAGCAAAAAAGCATCTAGAGAAATTAAAAATTGCCAAGAGAAAGAATGGCTAAATACCAACTTACTAATAAAGCTGTTAATGATATATCGGAAATTTGGAATTTCACAGCAGATAACTGGTCTGAAATACAAGCCGACAACTACTATAATCTGCTGATAAATACCTGCCAGGATTTAGCAGCTGGCAAAATAAAAGGAAAAAATTATCCAGAAATAGATTCAGCCATTTCAGGCTATAGAGCTGGTCAACACATTTTATTTTACCAATCCTTATCTGATAAAGAAATTTTAATTGTAAGGATACTACATGTACAAATGGATTTAAAAAACCGAATAACAGATTAGTTTTTAAAATTCTCAGAGTATCACGCCTCTGCGAACTAAATAATTTGGAATGAAATGACTTTTGTATAGGGTTCAGTTCACTAAAGAGATCCTCAGATAATACTTTCCAAAAAAACAGCGTGAGTTTGAGTTTGAGTGTGAGGATATTTTCCTCCTTCACACTCAAAAAAACAGCGTGAGAGCCTGTGCGCCTCTGGAGCATGGGATTGAGCTTGTGCGCCTCTGGAGCATGTGAAGAAAAGGCCAAAGTGAAGCGTTCGTACTCAAACCCACAAAAAAAGAGTGAGTTTGAGTTTGAGTGTGAGGAAATCTTCCTCCTTCACACTCAAACCCGCACTCACTCTGGCCCTTTGTGGCCGAAAGATAAAAATTATTTTTCCAAATTTTTTATCATTGCGAAAAGAATTTTTGATATCTCCTCCGCTTGTGAATAAAGCTGGTAAAATTCATGAGTTTTCATTAGTCCTGTGTCTTTCAGAATATCAAAAATTGCTACACATTCAAATACAGAACCTCGTGCAATTACTGAATAGTTCTTTCTGTCTGGCTTGCTGAATCGACTGGAGCCTTCTGCAATATTTAACACTATGCTTAGGGACGCCCTCCTTAGTTGATTTTTTACTACACTATCTAGATTGTCATTCCTTAGAATCGAAGAATTAATTTCAGTATTGAAGGCTTTTGCTTTTTTATAGACTTCTAAGTTTTCAAAATCAAACATAATACAGACTTGAATTTGAAAAATAAGACCAAATGGATAATAAAAATAGGGAAGAAATACCCTATTTGAAGACAAGGGCCAATTTGATAATGCGTTTGAGAAAAATATGCCTTACGACGAAACGTCCGCCGAAGGAGGAGTACACCCTCGTACACAAACTCATTCTAGTCTTTAAAGTGTGAGTTTGAGTTTGAGTGTGAAGAAAAGGCCAGAGTAAAAGCGTGCGTACTCAAACTCACACTCACTCTGGCCTTTGTGCCCAGAAC
>CAIUKP010000379.1 GCA_903899675.1 uncultured Bacteroidota bacterium
GGATTGGCAGTAGATACCAACGTAATTATTTTCGAGAGAATTAAAGAAGAACTTACCAAAGGAAAAAGCTATTCCAATGCAGTGGCAGATGGATACAAACGATCTCTTTCACCTGTATTGGATGCCCACGTAACTACTTTGTTAACGGCTATTATTCTTGCCTACTTTGGATTAGGTCCCGTGCTTGGATTTGCCACCACACAAATCATCGGTATTATTCTTTCGTTGTTCTGCGGAATTTTAGTTTCCCGTCTGATCACCGATTCGTATACCAACCGGAATCGCCACTTCGAATACTTTACCGGAATTTCAAAGCGTATTTTCCAACATGCGAGTATCAAGTTTATTGAGTATCGTAAATATGCGTATATCTTATCCATATTCATTTTTGCCTTTGGTATCAGCACGTTTTTCCGTGATAATGCCTTTGATGAAGGAGTAGAATTTTCAGGAGGACGGAGCTATACCATTCGTTTTGACAAAGCAGTGAATGAAGATCAAATCAGAAATGAGCTGAAAGCTGAATTTAAAGAGCCGGTAATTATTAAAACGGTGGATGTAAAGAACCAACTGAATATTACTACTTCTTACATGATTCGGCAAGCGGGTGACAACATCGATTCGCTGGTGGAAAGAAAACTATACAATGGCCTCAAACCGCATCTGCCTGCCAATGTAGGTTTTGAGGAGTTTGAGAAAAATTACAAACTGGGTTCACAGAAAGTATTACCTACTATTTCCGACGACCTGAAATCTGGGGCTACCAAAGCGGTTATCTTCGGTATCATCATCATTTGTTTCTACATCTTCATCCGTTTCCGCGACTGGAGATATTCATTGGGAACTATTTTCTCCTTGTTACACGACGTATTTGTAACCCTGATTGTATTTAGTTTTTGCAGAAAAATTGTACCGTTCCCATTAGAGATTGACCAGCACTTTATTGCTGCCGTACTTACAGTTATCGGTTTCTCGATGAACGATACTGTAATTGTATACGATAGAATTCGGGAAGATAGCAGACTGATGAAAGGAGTAGATAATGCCACCATCATTAATAAAGCCATCAACGAAACATTGAGCAGAACGGTAATGACTTCCCTTACGGTATTCCTTACCATCCTGATCTTGTTCATCTTTGGAGGTGAAGTAACTCGTGGCTTCTCGTTTGCTATGTTGATTGGGGTAATAACTGGTACATATTCTTCTATATTTGTAGCGGCGCCTATTCTGGTAGATTTTGCGAAAGACAGACCATTGGGTAAGCTGGATGAGACCAATAAAAAGAAGAAATAAAAAGCATTCTTACATAAAAGAACCTGCCTGCAAAGTGCAGGTTTTTTTATGCGCACAACTACGGTAACAGGTGAACTTTACCTTGGAAACCGCCATGGTGTATCCCCAACTGAACGGGTATTTGAAATCACCCTGTTGATTTCTATCTGCTTCACCATCTTTATGAGGTTTTTCAATATCATTTCAGTACGTTAATAGGAATATAAATCACTAGCCTGGATAAGTTATGCCACCAAAAAAAGGGGCTGTGAGAATAATTTCTCACAGCCCCTAATGAAATGATAAATCAAATTTATTTCCAGCCGCCGCCAAGAGATTTAAAGAGATTGGTAACTGCATTCCACTGCATTTTTTTTGCTTCAACCAATTCCAACCTGGCTTCCAGCGCATCCCGTTGGGTAACCAATACTTCTAAATAATTGGCACGAGATGCTTTAAACAGGTCGCTGGCTATATCAATGGATGCTGCTAGGGTTTCCACCTCTTTGGCTTTTAATTGATAGGCTTGCTGCATATTTTGGATAGCCCCTAACTGATTGGTTACTTCTATAAAGCCATTTAAAATCGTTTTCTGGTAATTAAATGCCGCCTGCACTTGAACAGCACTGGCGGTATTAAATTCAGCTAGGATAGCGTTCTTATTGATTAATGGTCCTGCCAGTTCCCCTGCCAGTGAGAAAAAGATAGATTCCGGCGAATGCAACAGGTATTTGGGAGAAAAAGCATTGTATCCTAAGGAAGCTCCGAGATTGAGTGATGGAAAAAATTCGGCGCGGGCTACCTGCACATCAAATCGGGCAGCCATAAGGTCTAATTCAGCTTTTCGAATATCAGGTCGATTGGTTAACAACTGAGAAGGAATGCCCGCCTGCAATTGAGAAGGCAGCGGCTGCAAAAATCGAGAAGCCTCCCATTTCATTTTCTGCGGATATTTACCCAGCAATAAGTGCAGGTTATTTTCATAAACCAAAATTTGCTGCAATTCATTATATTCTAAAGCCCGTGCGCTCAATAGCTGGGCTTCAAACTGCTTTACTGCTAACTCAGTAACCATGGCAGCCTGGCGCTGTATATTAACCACTTCCAATTCTTTCTGCTGCAACTGAATCGCTTGCCGGATGATTTCCAACTGATTCAAAGATGCCATCAGTTCGTAATAGTTACTAGCAATTTCAGCAATCAGATTGGTTACTACCCAGTTTTTAGTTTCCTGCGAAGCGAGAAAACGTGTGAGAGCCGCCTTTTTGGCTGTTTTCAATTTGCCCCAAATATCAATTTCCCAGCTAGACTGAAATCCGAACATTTGATTGGGTAAAATGTCGGGAACTCCTTTGCCGGGGGTGATATCGGCAGATGCATCTCCCGCACCCTGAGAAGTGTACCTGCCCACTTTCTCTACTCCCAAACCGCCACCCAAGGAAACGGTAGGCATCAATTTACTTTGAGCGAAGCGGATATTGTTTTTAGCAATTTCAATATCCTGCAGGGTTGCCTGTAAATCTAAATTGTTTACCAATGCCGTGTCTATAAGCAAAACGAGCGTTGGATCAGTAAAAAATGTATTCCACTTTAACTGTGCCAGGTTCACTGTATCGGTTGAGCCATTGAAAGTGGCAGGCGTGGGTTTCCCGCTCGGCCCTTGCACGATGGCAGGCGCAGAGCAGCCCATGAGTAAAAAGGATACAGATAGAACAGTACCCAACAATGAAAAGTACTTATTCATTTTCAATTTCTTTAATAATGTGAACAATCTCTTCCTTCAAACTATGTTTGGGAACCCGTGCGAACAAATAATACAATCCGGGAATAACTACAATGCCAAACAGGGTTCCAAATAACATACCGCCGGCAGTTGCCGATCCAATGGTACGGTTACCAATTGCACCGGGGCCCGAATCAACTACCAGAGGAATTAATCCTGCTATAAAGGCGAAGGAAGTCATCAGAATAGGTCGTAATCGAGCCGCTGCCCCATCAATGGTAGCCTGCAATTTAGATACCCCCAGCCTTTGTCGCTGAACGGCAAACTCAATTATCAACACGGCATTTTTACCCAAAATTCCTACTAGCATTACCATGGCAATTTGGGCATAGATATTATTCTCAAGTCCTAACAAATACAACATCAGAAAAGCCCCAAAAATTCCCGTAGGCAAAGAAAGAATAACGGGGATAGGAAGGATAAAACTATCATACTGGGCAGAAAGCACTAAATACACAAATACCAGTGAGATAATAAATATATACAGGGTTTGATTGCCTTTCGCAACTTCATCTATAGAAATACCCGCCCAATCAATACCAAATCCACGGGGTAACTTTTCTTTGGCTACCTGCTTAATCGCTTCAATTGCCTCACCGCTGCTATATCCTGTAGCAGGGGAACCACTTAACTCAGAAGCGTTAAACATATTATGGCGGGTGATTTCATCTAGTCCATATACTTTCTGCAAAGTCATAAAAGAAGAATAAGGCACCATTTCGCCCCGATCGTTTTTCACATATAGCTTTAATAAGTCTTCCGGCTTGGTTCGATACTGAGGCGAAGCCTGCACCATCACCTTATACTGCCGGTCGAATTTGATAAAGTTGGTTGAATAGTTGCTTCCGATAAGGGTAGATAAATCACTCATCGCATTGTCGATGGTAACCCCTTTCTGCTGGGCTTTATCATTATCAATATTCAAAACATATTGAGGAAAACTAGCATTATAGAAACCAAATACAGAACTCAGTTCTTTACGTTTGTTTAAATCTTCCACAAACTGTTTGTTCACCGTTTCCATTTTTTTATAATCGCCGCTTCCCGCTTTATCTAAGAGACGCAATTCAAAACCACCGGCAGCTCCATATCCGGGTACGGCTGGGGGTGGGAAGAATTCAATGTTAGCACCCTTAATATCTTTGGTTTTTTCCTCTAACTCGGCCATCACTTCAGTTACCGAATGTTTTCTGTCTTTCCAGTCCTTTAAATTAATCAGAGCAGTTCCTGAGTTGGCACCGGTTCCCTCTGTTAAAATTTCAAATCCGGCGGTTGTAGAAACAGATTTTACATCTTCAATAGCACTGGCCTTCTGTTGAATTTGGGTAAGCACTGCATCTGTTCTTTCTAAAGTTGAGCCGGGAGGGGTTGAAATCAACCCATAAAAAACTCCCTGGTCTTCGTTGGGAATAAAACCGGTTGCTACTTTTGAACTAATCATCCAGGTTCCTGCACAAAAGAGTAATAATACAACTGCTGTAATTACCCTTCTGCTTACTATTGCAGTAATCAACTGTTTATAGCGATCCTGAGAACTTTTAAACAACCGATTAAATGCAGTAATAAATCGGTTGATGGGTGTTGGTTTTTTCGGTTTACCATGATTGTTTTTCAACATCAGCGCACATAAAGCCGGGGTAAGGGTAAGTGCAATAATTCCAGAAAGAATAATAGAGGTTGACATGGTAACTGAAAACTGCCTATAAAAAATCCCAACCGGGCCCGACATAAAAGCAGCGGGAATAAAAACCGCCGCCATAACGAGGGTTATAGCTATAATTGCCCCACTAATTTCATTCATAGCCGATTCTGTAGCTGTTTTGGGATCTAAATTGTATTCTTCCATTTTTGCATGCACTGCTTCTACTACCACAATGGCATTGTCTACCACAATTCCAATTGCTAAAACCAATGCAAATAGGGTAATTAAGTTTAGCGTAATTCCAAAAAACTGCATAAAGAGGAAAGTACCAATCAATGAAATCGGAACGGCGATAGCCGGAATAAGAGTAGACCTAAAATCGCCTAAAAATACAAATACCACAATACCTACCAGGATAAATGCTTCAAACAGCGTATGTAATACTTTATCAATACTAGCGTCTAAAAATTTAGATACATCATAACTCAGCTCATAGTCCATACCCTTAGGAAAGGAAGTTTCCTTAATTTCAGCTAACCGGGTTTTCACATTTTTAATTACATCAGAAGCATTACTTCCATACGATTGCTTAATCATGATGGCTGCTGAGGGCCTACCGTTCATTTTTGAATATAAATCGTAATAGGAGCTTCCAAATTCAACATCGGCAACATCTTTGATGCGCAGAATTTGTCCATCTTCCGAGGCGCGAATAATAATATTTTCATATCCTTCCTTGGTATTAAAACGACCAGGATATTTTAGTACATATTGAAAGGCTTGTGCTTGCTTACCAGAGCTCTCGCCTGTTTTACCCGGAGCTGCCTCCAGATTTTGCTCGTCGATGGCTTTCAAAACTTCATCAGCTGAAATTTTATACGCCAGCATTCTGTCGGGCTTTAACCATACCCGCATGGCATATTCCCGGTTTCCCAGGATATCTGCA
>CAIUKP010000380.1 GCA_903899675.1 uncultured Bacteroidota bacterium
CTACTTTGAGGTGGTAGCGGGGTAACAGCCGTGGGAGTTCGAATCTCCTCTTCCGCACAGAGGCCAGAGTGAGCGTGAGTTTGAGAACGCACGGCTTTACTCTGGCCTTTTTTTCATGATAAAGCAGACCTCCGAAACCGCAACGTCTTCTCATACGTCGAGAGACGATGCGGAGAAAAAATCACACTCAAACTCACACTCACTCTGTTTTTTATGCTCTGCGCTTTTCAAAAAAATTCGGTAGCTTTCTACACCAGTTAACGCAAAACAACTATGTTAATCGATTCAGTTAATGGAGAAAATGGACTAGAGCAGGATTTACAACCCTCCCGCAAAAAGCCCATTTATACACCGCAGCCCCCGCTACGGCAATACTTGATTGATTATGGACGAGAAATCCCCCTGCCGCTCTCCTACCACGATCTGAAGCGTTTTACCTATACTACTCCCCTGAAAGATAAATCAGGAAAAGACAGTTACTGGGATACCGTTTCGTACGACCTGCAGGAATGGAACCAATTGCGGGGGGCATTGATTCGGATGTATGCCATTCTGAAAACCGAGGGCGACATGAGTTTTGCCAACCACCTGGATGTGGCGCGGATAGATTTTTGCTACTTCGGCAATAGCCAACCCTTTCGAATTCGAATTGTAAATAAATACAACGATAATTACGATCACTTCTATATCAAACAGGCAGATGCCAACCGGATTTATGGATTAGAGATGGAACATTTATTATCTCCCAACCGGATGACCTACCTCACCCATCAGCAAACACTGATAGAAGAACATGTACCGGGTATTCCGGGAGATATTTTTATCAGGGATTATCTACATCACTCCAGTACCAATGTAATTCGGCTGGCCAAAGAATTTGTAAAATTCAATGAACGATGCTTTGTGCAATTATTAGGTGATATGCGTGCCTATAATTTTGTGGTAAATATGATTCCGGATATTGAAGACTTTCAATATCGCATTCGCGCAATTGATTTTGATCAGCAAACCTATGAAGGCAGAAAAAATGGCTACCTGCCGCAGTATTACAAAGAAAACTATGCTTTGGTGCAATTGGCCATTCAGCATTTAGACAGTGAATCCATCGCCCAATATCAGGCAGAAGAACAAACCCTGATGACTTTCCGATTGACTTCCTCGCGGTATCGAATGAAAGCAATGCTGGATATTATGGCAAAAGACACCCTAGCACCGCCCGAAAAATTGAATCAGCTGCGCAACGAACTGGCCCAACATTATCAATTGTCTATTCCCGAAAGAAAAACTCAATCCATGGGTCAATTGTTGAAATGGCAAATGAAACAACGCTTACGCAAAAGCCTGCAGTTACTGCCCAAAAACAAATCAAGGTTCGACGATTAGGGGCTGACTGGCAATATAACTTAGATAGAACTCCCCCTTTTTTTCAAAAGCTACCAGCACTATTTGGAGGTGAAAAGGATGGTGAATGTTAACAGTAACCCTGTTTACAGCATCCGGTTCGAATGGTAAAATCTCAATATGCTCACTAAATCCCAAGCCTCGTTGCTCCAGCCATTTATAAATTGTTTCTTTAATTGTCCACAACAAAGTGAGCAAGGCATCCTGTTCACCGGGTGTAAATTCGCTCACCCAAGCATTTTCTACAACACTTAAAAATTTATGCCGAATCCGTTGAACCCGGGGTGAAATTATTTCGATATCTATTCCGGTTGGCACTGATTGGCTTACGATGGCAGCAGCATATTCATTGGTGTGTGAAAGTGAAAAATAATATGGATTTCCAGTGAGGAAGGGCTTTTGATAGGTGGCCGACTGAATGGATTGATAAGGAAAATCAGGAAATAATACCTGCAAAAGATAACCCGCCGCCAAGTGCTGCCTTTGTTTATGGGGATGCTCGATTGGGTAACGAAATGCGGCTTTTTTACGAAAAAAATCAACCTCCTCGGTAATATGCCAAACGCCGAGCCGGGTAAATTCGTTAATATTTTGTTGATAAAACAGGGGCACAATAGGAATTTAGCGATTAGTATGCAGAATTAAGACTTATTTGCATTCCAATTGTAAAAACAGGGCAATGATTTTAACCGACCGACGCATTTTAGAAGAGATGGAGAAAGGCACCATCATTATACAACCCTATAACAGGGGCGATTTAGGCAGCAATAGTTATGATGTGCATCTGGGCAAGTGGTTGGCTACCTATGTAGATGCCCAACTGGATGCCAAAAAGCATAATACTATCAGCTATTTCGAAATTCCAGCGGAAGGATTTGTTCTCCAACCCAGTGGATTTTATCTGGGGGTTACCGAAGAATATACCGAAACCCATGCCCATGTACCTTTCTTAGAGGGTAAGTCATCTACGGGTAGATTAGGGATCGATATCCATGCAACCGCCGGAAAGGGGGATGTTGGCTTTTGTGGTAACTGGACGCTGGAAATCTCCTGTAAACAACCAGTTCGCATCTATAAAGGGATGCCGATAGGTCAATTAATTTATTTTCCCGTGGACGGGGAAATTGAGGTTCGCTACAATCAAAAACCCAACGCTAAATACAGCGGGCAACCCGATAAGCCCATTGAAAGTATGATGTGGAAGAACTCATTTTAGATGTTTTACCAACTGTTTTCTCCATATTTTTTTTGATACGCTAATAACCAACCCAGCACTTCACTATAACTGAGCATGCCGGAAGCTTGACCGTTTGCTTTCAAATACTGTGTATACACCTGCGTAAATGCCGGCGTAATTTGATGGGATCTCAGCTGAAAATAACGGCGAATTGCTTTTCGGTCGAGTTTTACCACGGTATCCAATCGTTGTCGATTGCTATCGAATTGCTGTCTTAATCCAGCACTGTCGCCAATGGCAGCATAGTTTCTCCATAATTCTTGTTGCATAAGCGAATAAAGATCTAGATACAAAGAATACTTCAATCTTATATTCGTTGAAGCCCCTGCTGCCAGTAACCCTGCAAAACTTGCTTCGCTTTCCCGGGCATAGCCAATCTGGTGGCCAATTTCGTGGCAGGATATATAAGGTTGTAAAATGGAGGGTAAATCGGCAATTACCTGCGCTTCGCCGGAAAATGGATTAAAATAGCCGGTAAAGCCTACCCACTCGCCCAAAAAATTCCAACTGCACTTTTTTAGTGCGGGATAGGAATATGTAAAAGTGGGATTTTGGGCGGCTAATTGCTGATAGGCTTTAATGGCAATATCTTTTTGCTCATCCCAGGAAACTTCGGGTAAAGAATCGCCGGGTATCTGTCTACGGGCATCGTTGAGTCGAAGTATCAACTGATTATTCAAACTTTTTAGTTCTGGTAATGTGTAGGTGTTAGCCGAAATCCCCAGCGCTTGGCCAATTTCTATACGGTCGTAATTCAACCCCCAGCTAGCTTTAAAAGCAATGAATACCCAAGCAAAAAATACGACTATAGTGAGTAAGCCATTATTAAAATCGGGCCATTTTTTGTTGCGGATACCAACATAAAAAAAAATGAATACTATAATTATTCCGTATCCGATTAAAACAACATACAAAGCATCTCCCACCGAAAAGGGGCACCATCCGGTAATCAACCGGAGCAATTTGCCCCAATATGGGTAAACGCCGTTGGAATAAAATTGTTCCACTGCCATTGGAAACTGGGCAAAAGCCATCATAAAAGCTACCAAGGCCCATAGCCATCGATACTTCCATATGCCTGTTTTTTTCCATTCCATACCCAAATATCCAACAATTCGGGGAGCTTACACAACAGATTGTAAATCAATTCAATCAGATATTATTGGTGAATAATAGCATTTATCGTACCTTTGCCAACCCTTAAAAGACCGTTATGAGTCAACGCCGGGAATTTGAAATAGCATTTGTTGGATTAAAACCGGGGTTGCATCACTACGAATATAAGGTGGATGATAAGTTCTTTGTTTCATTTGGAGCGCAGGATTTTAGTAATTGTGAAGCGAAGGTGCGGGTAGCCCTGGATAAGAAAACGGGGTTCATGCAACTAAAATTTGATGTGGACGGATCTGTGCAGGGTATTTGCGATAAATGCGGAAATTCTTTGCCTGTTCAGTTATGGGACGAGTTTTCTCTATTAGTAAAAATAGTAGACGACCCCGACACTATGAACGAACAAGAAGAAGATCCCGATGTATTTTACCTTGGAAGAGGGGAAAGTCATTTACACCTCGCCAACTGGATTTACGAATTCATCATCCTCAGCGTTCCCTTTCAGAAAATTTGTGCCGACTCAGAAAAAGGCGGCCCTTATTGTAATCGGGAAGTGTTGGAGAAACTCAAACAAATGGAACAAAGCCTCAACCAAGAGAAACCCACTCTTTGGAAGGGATTAGACCAGTTTAAAAATTTTTCTGAATAATTGTTGACCGTCAAAAATTGATGATATGCCGAATCCTAAACGCAGACACTCACAGCAAAGAAGTGCAAAAAGAAGAACACACTATGTGGCCCAGGAAGTAACGTTGAGCAAAGACAATGCTACTGGTGAAACCCATGTTCGCCATCGTGCACATGTAAGTGAAGGAAAATTGTTCTACAAAGGAAATCTGGTAGCTGAAAAAGCACCCCTGAAAGCCTAAAAAGTAGTTCAATTTAACTTTACTCACTTATTATGATGCATATTGGAATTGACATGATGGGGGGAGATTATGCCCCACTGGAAGCGGTAAAAGGCCTACAAACTTTTTTATCCACTCCAGATAACAATGTTATTATCCATTGTATAGGAAACGAGGAGGAAATACAACCGCTGTTCGAGCAATACCAAATCAGTTCTCCGCAAATTAAAGTGATACATGCAGCTGAAATTATCGGCTATCACGAACATCCTACCAAGGCACTGAAAGATAAACCCCAGTCCTCTATTGCCATTGGCTTTCAAATGCTGGCAGGAGGGGAATTAGATGCATTCATAAGTGCCGGAAATACCGGAGCCATGCTGGTAGGCGCCATGTTCTCTATTAAACCCATTGAAGGCATATTGCGCCCAACCATCTCTACCATCGTTCCCAAATTAAACGGAGATACGGGGGTGTTGCTAGATGTTGGATTAAATGCCGACTGCAAACCAGAACAGCTGAATCAATTCGCTATCCTGGGAAATCTCTACGCCAAACACATTTTACAAATACCTGAACCAAAAGTTGCCTTAATGAATGTAGGGGAAGAGGAAGGAAAAGGAAACTTACTCGCCCAGGCAACATATCCCCTACTAAAAGAAAATAAACACATTCACTTTGTAGGAAATATGGAAGGACGAGACATGTTTCTGGATAAGGCCGATGTAATGGTTTGCGACGGATTTACCGGAAACATCCTACTGAAAATGGCAGAGTCGGTGTACGACCTTACCCTCAAACGGGGTATTCAAGATGCATATTTCGAACGTTTCCATTACGAAAATTATGGTGGTACCCCAGTGCTAGGCGTATCTAAACCAGTGATTATTGGCCACGGTATCAGTCATGCCAAAGCCTTTAAAAATATGATCAGCCTTGCCTGCAAAATGGTTGAGCACGATATCTGCGGTAAAATAGCCGAAGAAATACTCAAGTAATCCCCTCCTTACTTTTTTGTTCTAGTTCCCATACGAAACAAGTACTTTTGTGCAAACAAGTGTTAGTTTATGTGGTTAAATAACATCCTGGAAACCATTGGCAATACCCCCTTGATTCGGCTAAACAAAGTGGCGAAAGATATTCAAGCCACCGTTTTAGCCAAAGTAGATTACTTTAATCCTGGCAATTCCATCAAAGACCGGATGGCCCTGAAAATGGTGGAAGTTGCCGAAAAGGAAGGAAAACTAAAGCCCGGCGGAACCATCATAGAGGGCACTAGTGGCAATACCGGTATGGGACTCGCACTGGCAGCCTGCGTAAAAGGATACCACTGCATTTTTGTTACCACTGATAAACAATCGAAAGAGAAAGTAGATATCCTAAAAGCACTGGGTGCAGAAGTAATTGTATGTGCCACCAATGTATTGCCCACCGACCCAAAAAGTTATTACAGCGTTGCAAAAAGATTATCGCAGGAAATACCGAACTCGATGTACATGAATCAGTACGATAACCTAGCTAATCGGCAGGCTCATTATGAAAGTACGGGTCCGGAAATTTGGCAACAAACCGAAGGAAAAATTACACACCTGGTTTGTACCGCCGGTACGGGTGGAACCATTACGGGTACCGCTATGTATCTGAAAGAAAAGAATCCCAACATACAGATTTGGGCGATTGATGTATATGGATCCTTGCTTACCAAATATTTTCGCACGGGAGAAATTGATATGAATGAAGTGCATCCTTACATCTCGGAGGGTTTTGGAGAAGACTTTGTTCCGCAGAATTACGATATGCAATACATCGATCATTTTGAACAGGTAACCGACAAAGACGGAGCCATAATGGCACGGAAGATTGCCCGTGAAGAAGGATTGTTCTGTGGATACAGTGCTGGCAGCTGTTTCCAGGGCTTGATGCAATTAAAAAGCCGTTTAAAAAAAGAAGATGTAGTGGTTTGTATTTTTCATGATCATGGAACTCGATACATCGGAAAAATTTATAATGACCAGTGGATGATGGAAAGAGGATTTTTGGAAGTGAAAACTTTCAAAGACATTGTAAATGGAAGAAGAGACAAACATTTACTTACCCTCGAACATAATCGCACAGTTGCAGAAGCGGTAGAGATGATGAAAAAATACAACATCGAACATATTCCAGTAACCCACGAGGGTGCAGTGATAGGTGCAGTAAGTGAAAATGGATTATTTCAAAAAGTATTCAGTAACCCCGAAATACGGCACGAATTGTTGCAACAGGTGATCGAACCGCCTTATCCCGTTGTACCATTTGAAACACCAGTGGAAAAACTAGGACAATTAATCAATAAAGAAAATGGGGCGGTATTGGCTAAAGATGACAAAGGAGAGCACCATATTGTAACCAAATACGATGTAATTCAAAGTCTGGCACAATAGCCAATAGCCAAAACCTGTGTGGCAAAACAATGCTAACATTTGTTTGGTATCAATGAATTATCTTTCCATTCAAATTATCACAAGAAAAACTTAGTCATGGGAAAATATCGCGCCGGCGTTTTATTCGGCAAAGAACTGGAAACCTTATACAATGATGCCAAGGATAATCAATTTGCACTACCTGCAGTAAATGTTACCGGCTCAAACACCATCAATGCTGTTTTGGAATCTGCTGCTAAGGTAAATTCACCTGTAATCATTCAATTCTCTAATGGGGGAGCGCAGTTTTTTGCAGGTAAAGGAATGCCCAACGGGCAGTTGCAGGCTAATATTTCTGGAGCGATTTCTGGTGCGCTCCATATCCACAATGTAGCCCAACATTATGGAGTACCCGTAGTGTTACATACCGACCATGCTGCCAAAAAATGGCTGCCTTGGATTAGTGGACTGATAGATGCCGGAGAACAATTTTTTAAAGAGAAAGGGCAGCCCCTGTTTAGTTCGCATATGCTAGACTTATCGGAAGAGCCATTAGAAGAAAATATTGAAACCTCGGTTGCCTTCTATAAAAGAATGGCACCCTTAGGCATGAGTATTGAAATTGAATTGGGTGTTACTGGAGGGGAAGAAGATGGTGTTGACAATAGCGGAGTAGAAAACGACAAACTCTATACCCAACCCCAACATGTTGCCCATGCCTACAAAGAATTAAGCACGGTTGGAAATTTGTTTACCGTGGCAGCTGCGTTTGGAAATGTACATGGGGTGTATAGTCCGGGTAATGTTGAACTAAGACCCATCATTCTTCAGAACAGTCAGGAATATATCCAAAAAGAATTCGGTACGGCCCCTAAGCCGGTTTATTTTGTTTTCCATGGGGGAAGCGGATCACCGCAACATCAAATTCGGGAGGCCATTGGTTATGGGGCAATCAAGATGAATATTGATACCGACCTGCAATGGGCATTCTGGGATGGAATCCGCCATTTTTATCAGCAAAACGAAGCTTACCTACAGGCGCAACTGGGCAATCCGGAAGGCGCTGAAAAGCCCAATAAAAAATACTACGACCCCCGGGTTTGGTTGCGCAAAGCAGAAGAATCTTTCAGCAAGCGGCTCGAAATAGCTTTCGACGATTTGAACTGCATCAACCGGAACGCCTAATAGCAATTAGCGACGCTGGGCAAAAGCTGCACTGATATCTTGATTCCGCTTTTTAATTTCAGTGTCATCTGGAAATATACGCATGGCGCTGTCTGCCATTTGTTTCAGTCTGGCATCGGCACCCTGACTGGCATTCAGCATATTGCTTAAATACAGATTCCAACAAAACGCATCTTTAGGATGATACTTATTGTATAGTTCAAATCCCTTGCGCAAGGATGCCGTGTCATAGGTTCTAGCTACACAGGCCATGAAGGTTTGATAATAGGTTGGATTTCGCGGTCGCTCGTACAAACACAGTTTTGCAAAATAGGCGGCACTATCCCATTTCTCTTTCTGATAATACATATTGGCCCGAATATTTTCTACATACATCATGTAGGGATTGGCTTTTTGTCCCCGGCGCAAAAATCTCTCTGCTTCTTCTACCCGTTGGTTCTTCCATAAATACATGCCCAGCATGCCCTCAATGGGTTGAACGGTGTTAGATACCAAATTTGGAATTGAAGGAAATGCATTCACCACCTGATCTACCGGAGCCGTAAGTGTTACTGCATTCAATTCTTGCACATATAGATTTTGAGATACAGAAGACCGCCATATCTGATATCCGATATACAGCATAGGTAACATAATTAAACCAAGCACAAAAGAATATATCTGAGGCAAACCGTCGATTGCCGGTTTATTTTCAGCAGCAGTAACGGCACTGTTTTTCCAACTGGTATAACCCGAAAGCACACCCATTCCTGCAACCGCTAACATCAGTTGATTCATCGGTTCCTCTTTCGGAAAATTTAGGGAACTATCAATTGCAAATGCCACAACGGCTATCAGAGAAAATATGGTAAACACCGAATCCTCCGATAAAGGATTATGCAGATAGGTGCGAATACCATACACTGCAAAAAACAAGAACAGCGAAGCGTACAAGATTCCCCCAGGAAATCCCAGTTCAGCAAAATATTCCACAAAATCGTTGTGGGCATGTATGGGAACAATTAATCCATCGTTGTATTCTCTGGAATAGGGTATAGATGCCAATTTCCAGTTTCCAAATCCACAGCCCATAAAAGGATGTTTTTGAGCATAATCCCAAGCGCTTGCCCACAATCGGAAACGTGCCTGAGTACTTTCATCACTGTCACTGCCGATCGATGCAACTCGTTGTTCAACCGTTCCATATTGCCCAGAAGAAGTGGAACCATCATTAAAACTAAATTTCGCATAATTGGTAGCCACTTGTGAACTAATAACCGCCATCCCAAATGTTAGGATAACAATTAATAGCCTAGCTGCAAGGGAAGGAATGGACTTTTCCTTACTAAATGCTATTATACAAACCAATAGATAAGCCACGGAACTCATAGCCAATGCTACCAGTGCGGTTCGGGAATTCAGCAGAAAAATTGTAATAGCTGCCAGCAAAAAAACACCTGCATAAAATATTCGGAAAGCATTTTTATAAAAATAAATCCCCAGCAACACAAATGGAATTTTCACCACCATTGAAGCGGCATATATATTTTTATTCCCTGCATTTAACCGCATGGTAAGTACTAACTCAGTAAAAGTTAACTCAGAACTCCCTTTAAAAAAGTATAGCAACGAAATCGCAGATTGAACCAACAGAAAAAAGGCAGCAATTAATGCAACATATCGTAATTCGGAAGTTCGCTGATAAAATAAAATACTCAAATTGAGTAGTATACAGATAGCGGTTGCCAAACGAACCAGGCAAACCAGTGTTTCTGTAGCATTTAAAGCATACAGCCACGAAAAGAGTGCCCACATAGCGAGTGTTAAATACACCCAAATTAGAGCGCTTGAAAAAACCGAGCGAATGGCAGATTGATAGGTGTCTTTTTGACTATAAATAAATCCTACTACTATAAAATTTACCATCATTAGATAGAGCCATTGACTACCTAAATATTCGATGCCATCCCAGGGGCCGATCCATTCAACACCCAAATAGAGCACAACCAACAATAAGGGGATCCAACGAATTAGCACCGAGTTTGCTTTGATTTCTGGAACTGGCAGAACAGCTGATTCAGAAACGGATGATGATTTAGGGGTGTTTTTCTTATTTTTTTTCATGTAAAGTGCTTGATCTAAGAGAATACCAATTACTGGTATTCGATTACAAATTAAATAAAAAAATGCTTTTACGAACCAGTACTAGGTAATTTCAGTACAGAGCGTAATTATTGATACCCCGGCCAAATTGTAAGGGTCGGATAACCCATAACTCAAATGCCAAATATGTAGTATCTTTGTAAGCCGAAATTGGATACCCCCATATGAAAAAAGAAAGGGAAGAAGACTTAGAAGCAAATCTCACGGGAGAGCAAACCACGGGCGATGAAGCTGCCAAACCACGGTGGTTTAATCGTATCCGAAAAGGCATACTTACGTCTACTGCCGACAAAAAAGAAACACCGGAGGGGCTATGGAATAAATGTCCCGAATGTAACCATATCTGCACCACTTCCGAATTGAAGGAAAATTTGTTTGTTTGCCCCAAATGTAGCCACCATCATCGTATTGGGAGTCAAGAATATTTCGACTTGATTTTCGACAATAACACTTATACCGAATTGTTTGATGAAATCAGAAGTGTAGATGCCCTAGGCTTTACCGACCTGAAATCCTATCAAAAACGTCTCGATGAGATTCATGCTGCCACCGATTTAAAAGATTCAATGCGGGTAGCGGTTGGTGAAATTGAAGGAAAAAAGATGGTGATTGCGTGCATGGATTTTGCATTTATTGGTGGTTCACTGGGCAGCGTAATGGGTGAAAAATTTAGCCGTGCGGTTGACTACTGCATTGCCAATCGCCTACCCTATCTGGTGATTAGTAAAAGTGGCGGTGCCCGTATGATGGAAAGTGCCTTCAGTTTAATGCAATTGGCCAAAACCAGTGGTAAATTATCTCAGTTAAGCGATGCCTCCCTACCCTACCTTTCTCTTCTAACCGATCCAACATTTGGTGGTATATCTGCCAGCTTTGGTATGTTGGGCGATTTAAATATTGCCGAACCAGGCGCCCTTATTGGATTTGCTGGTCCGCGAGTAATTAAAGAAACCATTAAAAGAGACCTTCCAGAAGGATTTCAACGGAGTGAATTCTTGCTGGAACATGGCTTCCTCGACTTTATCGTTGAAAGAAAAAATCTAAAAGCAAAACTGGCCCAACTCATTCGGCTATTTCAACAATAACCCAATAACGGGTGAACCCCGTGTTAGGTAAGGAACTGATTTTCCTAAAGTACCCTTGTATTTATGGCACAGGAAATGAACAATCGACAGGCATTTTTCCATTACTTCATAGACGACCGCTATGTGGCAGGCATCGTATTACTGGGCTCAGAAGTTAAATCTATCCGCGAAGGGAAACTAAGCTTTAATGATGCGTATTGTTTATTCGATCACGGAGAACTATGGCTAAGAGGCTTATACATTGGAGAATATTCCAAAGGCACCGTAAACAACCACCTGGCAGTGCACGACAGAAAACTTTTGCTCAGTAAAAAAGAATTGAAAAAGTGGGAAGGTAAAATGAAAGATAAGGGGCTTACCATTGTACCACTCCGAGTATTTTTTACCGATAAACAACTTGCTAAGGTAGAAATTGGGTTGGCCAGAGGTAAAAAACTGCACGACAAGAGAGATACAATACGTACAAGAGAAGTGGACAAAGAAATAAAAAGACTACTAAAATAACTATCGAGCCGTATATCGAATTTGATAGTTACTCAGCATCATAAATATTTT
Organism: uncultured Bacteroidota bacterium; assembly: GCA_903899675.1. Lineage (GTDB taxonomy): Bacteria > Bacteroidota > Bacteroidia > Chitinophagales > Chitinophagaceae > Sediminibacterium. The sequence goes on from CAIUKP010000380.1 coordinate 11,966, forward strand.
ACCAGTTTTTGAGCCCTCCGATTTTAATTTCTCTTTATCTATCTGGGTTCCCTTACCCATAAAATTGAGAGGTATCCGTATCCGTTCAATTTCAAAATTTACTTCCACCCGATCGGGAAAAATATCCGGTGCTTGTAGATAATGCATTTGTAAGGCATACGTACCATCTTTTGAAGTGCTGATTTCTGCTGATTCAACTCTCCTCAGTGAGGTATTTAACAAAAGGGTAGCAATGGTAAAGTCGGCCCGTTTATCAGAGGGAATTACATTGATTTCCTTTATCATGTAGCCATTTTTAAGCGAAGTATTTCGAACGAGGGTAACTACTGGATATTCAAATAAAGACCGAAGAGAGAAATCTAGACCTCGCTTGGGCAATAAAACAAAATCACTGGAAGAGAACTGAACCGGCTTCCCTTTTTCAAATTTCATAAGGGCTCGTTTTACCGGCATATGCACACAAGAAATATCCGTTTCTAGTTGCAAATTCGCTTGAAAATATACCACGGAATCTAACCGTTGCTTTATCCGCAGTAAATCTTCATCAACCCCTTGTGCTGATAAAGAAAAACTACAACTAACCAACCAACCAAC
>CAIUKP010000381.1 GCA_903899675.1 uncultured Bacteroidota bacterium
ACTTCTACCTTAGAAACTGCGCTTCCGGAAACTGAAATGTATATTCAAAATATACAAGCCAATTATCAACAAAATCAGCAACTACTCAATCTTCGGAATTTAAATATTATCAAATCTATTTTATTCAATTATAGTCAGCAATTAAAAAAATGGCAAGAAATGCTGATTGGTTATACTACCGAAATGATGCAGATCAACTCAAAATTGAATCTTATTATTCGAGATTCAACCTTTAGCTATCTGCCTCACGACACTTTAATCAGTAATACCTACAAAACGCAGCTACTGATTTTTACAGAGAAATGGGGGAAAGCAGACTCTTCCAATAAAACAATCCTACAAAAAATTGAAAACCTCCAAACCCGGGTAGCAAACGCATACCTAACCTGTTCCGAACTTACTAATGAAACCAACTATCGAATTAAAAATTTTAGCAGGCAGCTTGCATTGCCCGAAGAAAATCCACTCTGGAATTCGGCTACAAAAAATAAAAATGATGGATTTGTTCTTGTATTGGAACGATCTGCCAAAATCGCCAGCAGAATTCTTTCGTTTTATTTGATGAATAAGCGAAATACAATTATCATCATTATGTTAATCACGTTGCTGTTGGCTTTTTCTACGCAAGCAGTAACCAAAAAACTTACTAAAAGCTCAAACGCCCTATTGCAGGAAAAAGCACCCACGATTGTTCATTACCCCATACTCGCTACTTTCTTAATTGTAGGAGCCCTCTCACCATTTTTTTCGCAGGAAGAACCTGCCTCCTTTACACTTTGCATTTGGTTATTGGTTACCTCCTTGTATACCTATCTATTCACAAAAAACAAAACCATTCAACTGAATAAGGAATGGTGGTTGATGATTTTGTTATTCGTTATTTTCGGTGGGTTCAATTTACTCATTCAAACAACACAGGCAGAAAGATGGATGCACCTTTTGTTGGTTGTAGCTTCATTGATATTAGGCCTATCGATTCTAAGAAAACATCATCAGATCTATATTCATAACGCATTCCCTGTTAGGCTAGTAATCTTAATTTTTATCGGACTCAATATTCTATCGGCTATTTTTAATGTAATTGGAAGCTTTATCTTGGCGAAATATTTTGCAGCCAGTGCCATTACGGGGTTACTTTCAGCTCGAATTTTATATTCCCTGATTGAGTTAATTATGGAAACAATTTGGGTTTATGAGGCACAATACCGCAATAGTCTGATTACACATCACAAAGCAGATCTGGAGGCATTAAACAAGAAATTAAAAACCTTCATTACCGGATTTGTAGGAATCGTTTGGTTGATTATCCTATCCCGAAACTTAAATATATATGATATTTTCTTTCAAGGAATAGCTGAAATATTATTGAAAGAAAGGGTACTGGGAAGTATCCAATTCAGTTTCTTTAGTATCCTGATTTTTATAGGTATTATTTGGATTTCGAACGTGCTTTCCAAATCACTGCAGCTGATATTTAGCGACCAAGCAAACAGCAGTTCACAAAACAATTCTCAAGCTGCTAAAGGAGGAAGTGTTCTCTTGCTTGCCCGAATTGGCATTCTTTCTCTGGGGATTATTCTTGCATTTATTGCATCGGGTATTCCACTGGATAAACTAACCATCATCATTGGAGCATTAGGCGTTGGTATTGGTTTTGGATTACAAAATGTAGTGAACAATCTAGTAAGCGGATTAATTCTTGCTTTTGAAAGACCTGTTAGTGTAGGAGATACAATAGAAGTTAGTAATCGACTGGGAACCGTTAAAGAAATTGGTATACGATCTACACAAATCATTACCCCAGATGGAAGTGAAGTGATTATACCCAATGGTGATTTACTGTCGCAACATATCATCAATTGGACGAGGAATAGTCCCTACCGTAGGGTTGAAATTTTAGTTGGCGTGAGCTATGATTCCTCCCTAACATTGGTTGAAAAAATTTCATTGGAAATTCTCAAAGAGCATGAACATGTGCAGCATTGGCCAACACCCCTGGTGCTCACCCATTTGTTTGCGGATAGTGCTATTCAAATTCGGTTGTTATTTTGGACGAGTAATGAAAACTGGTTTACCACCAAAAGCGAAATTTTACAGTCCATTCACCAACGCTTTCAGGAAAACAATATTCAAATTCCTTTTCCACAGCAGGATATACATATTATTTCAAATCAAATACAGGATGGCAATCCGAAACTATAACCAACAAATAAAATAAATATGCTTTCCAATAAAAAAATTACTGTATTAGGTGCCGGAATGGTGGGAAGAACCATTGCAAGAGAATTGGCAAAACAGCATAAAATTACTTCTATTGATTATTCAACAGAAAACCTAAGAAAATTAGCTGAAAAAGATGCTACAATTACCTGTATTCCCGCAGATTTATCCCAGGCCGATACTCATTTTAGTGAATTAGTATCGGATGCTGATCTGGTAATTTCGGCCGTTCCTGGATTTTTGGGATATCGAGTGTTGGAGCAGATTATCTTTTGTGGTAAAAATGTAGTAGATATTTCTTTCTTTCCAGAATCCATTGCCCCCTTACATAAGCTGGCCATTGAAAAAAATGTAACTGCAGTAATGGATTGCGGAGTAGCACCCGGCATGAGTAATTTAATACTAGGACAGTATGTACATAAAATAGAAGTAAAAGAATTTGTTTTTTATGTAGGCGGATTGCCCATTTTACGCGAACCCCCGTTTGAATATAAAGCACCCTTCTCTCCTATTGATGTGATTGAAGAATACACAAGGCCAGCGCGTTTGCGCAAAGCTGGAATGGCTATAACACTTCCGGCCCTCAGTGAACGAGCCTTGATTCAATTTGAAGAACTGGGCGAACTGGAAGGATTTAATACGGATGGACTCAGGAGTTTATTGGATAGTTATCCGAATATTCCGGATATGAGTGAAAAAACACTCCGCTATCCCGGCCATGCCCAACTGATTGAAACCCTACTAAGCATTGGTTTTTTTAAAGAAGAGCACCTGGCAGCTACAGCAAAAGTATTATTAGAAAGTTGGCTACAAAAGGAGGATGATCAGGATGTAACGGCCATGAAAGTAATCGTTCGCGGGGTACAAAATCAACAACCTATAACGATTGAATATTCATTGATTGATTATTACGACAATCAGCAAAAGCTAAGCTCCATGTCGCGAACAACCGGTTATACCTGCTGCGCTATGGCCGAATGGATGCTGCAGGGGAATATTACAAAAAAGGGCGTTTTCCCTCCGGAAATTATGGGTGAAGATGATGCGATTTTCGGATACATTATCCAATACCTTCAGCAACGAAATGTAAACTGGAAAAAGGAGATTTATTAATTAGGTATTATCTTCCAATTGCCGCAAATAATCGAGCTAATTTTTGTTCATCCAACTGCTGTTGGGTTCTAACGCCGCTGCACAAATCAATACCAAAAGGCCCTACCCGGTCAATTGCCTCCCGAATATTATCGGGATGAATGCCACCTGCCAAATAAACGGGAACCGGAGATTGACGAACAATATCCTTACTAAATTCCCAATTATGCGTGCGCCCCGTACCTCCCAATTCTTTTACCGCCAGATTCGGATTTCCACTATCTAACAACAATGCATCCACCTCATCAGCTACGCTTAGCGCTTCGGTTACGGATGCTTCGGATAAAACATGAATAACCTGCACCAGTTTAATGTTTGGAATAGCACGTCTTATTTCAGCATAGGTACCCTCCGCTACAGCATCTACTAGTTGAATGGTATTGGTATAGGTAGCCTGATGATGGCCTACTATTTTTTCAGCAGTAGTTTCGCTGGTAAGCAAAAAACTACTTATTCCGGGTGGAATTGTTTTAGCAATCGAAAATATAGCCTCATCCGAGATAATTCCGGGGCCTGATGGCATTCGTCCAACCAACCCCAAAGCAGCAGCTCCATACCGGATGGCCAGTTGGGCTTCTTCAGGGGAGCTGATGCAACAAATTTTAATTCGGATCATATTGATTTGACTATATAT
>CAIUKP010000382.1 GCA_903899675.1 uncultured Bacteroidota bacterium
AACTTTATAACATTTTTGAAATACAAGCGGATTAATGTGGAATCTCCTATCTCTCAATGAATGTATTCTGCAAATTCCTTATCTTGTTATTGAATTGCTTGCTTAATGACTCAATGGCTTTTTGCCCTTCCAACTGATAGGAACACCATAGGCATTCTTTGCCCTTTTATGAAAGGATACCTGCTTACAATATGGTTTTATAGGTTATCCCGAATGGAAATAGTCTTTCGGCTGAGGAAGGCATATTTCCATCCTTCTATTGTCATGCTTACTTTGTTAAAAACATCTTTTCATCTTTAATATATCTGTATGCAAAAAAAATGGTTATGCCTATGTCTGGTTGTTTTTTTCGGAATTCTTTCGGTAAATGCACAACGCAGGGGCTGGACACCTTTATTTAATGGCAAAGATTTACAAGGCTGGCATCAACTGAATGGGAAGGCCACTTACGAAGTAAAAGACGGCACCATCATAGGCACCACGATATCCGGTGAACCCAATTCGTTTATGGTTACCGATCAGGAATATGGCGATTTTATTTTAGAGTTGGATGTAAAAGTAGGGGAGATGAATTCAGGGATACAAATCAGAAGTTTATCATTACCAGACTATATGAATGGTCGGGTGCATGGTTATCAGGTAGAAATCGATCCTTCCGATCGTGCCTGGTCGGGAGGTATTTATGATGAAGCCCGCCGCGGGTGGTTATACCAAACAGAAATTCATCCGGCGGCCAAGCAGGCATTTAAAAAAGGCGAATGGAACCATTATCGTATAGAAGCGATTGGTCCCGTATTTCGCACCTGGATAAATGATGTGCCGGTTACCTATTTGGTAGACGACCTTACCCCAAAAGGGTTTATAGCCCTTCAGGTGCATTCGGTAAAAGACAACCAAGCGGGAGCACAGGTGAGTTGGAAAAATATAAAAATACAAACCGGCAATGCTATGCAACCTCGTCCCTTGGATGGAACCACGCCGGTTGTTAATATGCTGGCCAATAATTTAAGCGAACAGGAGAAACTGCAGGGTTTTAGTCTATTGTTTAACGGAAAAGATTTAACGGGATGGAGAACTGCCGGAAAAGATGCGAGTCCTACCAAAGGCTGGGTAGTAGAGCAAGGGAACTTAGTGATAAAAGATAGCAGTGTAAAGGAGCGTCCGGGAGATTTGGTAACTACCGAAAAATATGGGGCATTTGAGTTGGTATTTGATTTTATGCTCTCACCCGGAGCGAATTCTGGCGTAAAATATTTTGTGGAGGAAACGCCGAGTAGTAGATCGGGTTTAGGATTAGAATTTCAGGTGCTGGATGATGAAAAGCATCCCGATGCCAAAATGGGCACTTTGGGCAATAGAACTCTTGCGAGTTTATACGATTTGATACCCTCAATTAAACAAGAGCCACGTTTCAGAAAAAAGATAGGCGAGTGGAATCAGGGAAGGATTGTGGTGTATCCCAACAATCATGTAGAGCATTGGCTGAATGGATTTAAGGTGGTGGAATATAATCGGGGAGATATGATTTATCAGGTATTGGTGGCGCATAGTAAGTATGCGAAGAATAAAAATTTCGGTATGCTGCCTGTGGCTCCTATTTTATTG
>CAIUKP010000383.1 GCA_903899675.1 uncultured Bacteroidota bacterium
AAATCAGGTCACCCGGCTGGGCTGCTTGATCTGCCTGTTGTAACTCTTTTATATTATATACCTTCCAGGTTTTTGCTGATAGTCCGGTTATACAAAAAAGTAAAATGCCGAAGAGCAGGATGCTGATTTTTTTCATACAAGATCTATTTAAGCAGAAAATTTGAGGGAAGACTCCCTTACGATTAACTTCGGGTGTAGAATTTTTTCAATGGTAGTAGCCGATTCTTTGTTATGCATAGTTTCTATAAACAGTTTGGCCGCTGCTTTTCCGATTTCAAAACAAGGCATTTCAACACTTGATATAGCTGGAGTAACCAGACCGGTAACTGGTTCATTATTAAATCCCACTAAGCCGATATCGGTTGGCATCTGCAGGCCCTTTTTCTTTATGGCCAGCATAGCACCTATTGCCATTCGGTCGCTGATGGTAAATATGGCATCCGGCTTTTTTTTCATAGACAGTAATTCCAGTGTGGCATAATAGGCATAGTCCTGATTAAAATCACAATGAAGAATTAAATCCTGATCCAGTTTGATTTTATGTTTTTTCAATGCCTGCTTATACCCTTCGAGTCTGCTATTGCTGATTCCCAGGTTTTCGGGTCCTGCCAGTACGGCAATTTTTTTATATCCCTGCTCAATCAGATGTTCGGTTGCCATAAACCCTCCGGCCTGATTATCCAGCCGAACACTGGGTGCAGAAAGGTGCGGCGTTATTCTGTCGAACACAACCACCGGCAAATTTCTATCCTGAATTTTTTTAAAATGTTCGAATGACTTGGTTTCACTGGAAACCGAAATAATAAAACCATCTGCTAAGCTTTCGAGTAGCCGTTGCGTATTCAAAATCTCTCTGCCGAACGATTCATTACTTTGGCAAACCATCACGGTATAGCCTGCTTCGAGGGCAACTTCATCTATTCCTCTAACCATTTGCGATAGTACATAGTCTAAATTGGGAATAATCACACCAATGGTATGCGTTTGGTTCTGCCGGAGGCTCAGGGCTAGTCGATTGGGTTGATAATTCAGTTCCTGGGATAATGACATTACCGCTTGCCTGGTTTCCTCACTTACATCCGGGGCATTTCTGAGTGCTCTCGATACGGTTGATAGAGAAATATTCAACCGCTTGGCAATGTCTTTAATAGTAGCTGGATTGTCCATGTGATTGGCCATCCCTAAAGCTACAGGTAATTATAATTCGAAAAAACCGGTAACCTTGCCGGCAACCTTGCCGGAACATAAAGTATTCAAAAAATTTAACGAAAATGTAATATAATTAGATATTTTCTAATAAAAAGCCCAAAAAGTTTATAATATTTAAAGCAAGTAACTAAGGGGTAGTTGTAATAGATAGGCTAGTATTACTGAGCCAACTGCTTTGCTGCTTGTGTTATTCTGATTGCTATGCTTATAAATGCCATTACCCTGCATACTGTGCCGTATTCAATTGAGTTGAATATGTGCAACAAATCACCCTTTTTTTACCCGCTGCAGGAAGTTGTCTATTTACTTAATAATAAAGTGAGCAGCCAAGCGTTTTTGATATCCACCAGATCAATCTAATTAATTTGTATGCAGTTAAAAGATAAAGGGAATTTATATGTGGAAAATGAGCATGTTCCTCTCGAGAACATTGATACCGGCATTAGCAGAAAGTTGATGGCCTTTGATGATCAGTTGATGATGGCGAAAGTTTTTTTTGAATCCGGAAGTGTAGGGGTACTTCACCAGCACATCCATTCTCAAATTTCACATATCGAAAGCGGCTTATTTGAAGTGCAAATTGGCGAAATGAAAAAAGTGCTAAAAGCAGGAGACGCTTTTTACATTCCCCCCAATTCGCTGCATGGTGTGGTGTGTTTAGAAAAAGGGGTATTGATTGATGTGTTTAGTCCTATGAGAGAAGACTTTGTTATATAATTTTTATCTATATAAAACCTTTAACGATTTATAAACCAAAAACTGCTATTATGAAACTTTTGAGAGTAGTATGTACCATTCTGTTGATTTTTTTGGCAGGCACTTCTTTTGCCCAAAAAAGAGTCATCACCGGAAAGGTAATTGATCAAACCACCAAGGAACCACTGGGCGGCGTTTCCATTATTGTGGGAAAAAGCCGCGGTTCCGCCACCACCCAAACAGATGGTAGCTATTCCGTTTCTGTAGAGCCGGGCATTAAATTGATCACCTATTCATACGTAGGATATACCACCCAAACCTTTCCAATTGAAGGAAAGTCGGTGGTGAATGTGTCTTTACAATCCGAAGCAGCTATCCAAAACGAGGTGGTTGTAATTGGATATGGAAGCCAGAAGCGATCTAATATTTCCGGTGCGGTTTCTAAATACAAAAACGAGCGCATAGATGAAACCCCCGTATCCCGTTTAGATCAGGCCCTTCAGGGTAAAATTGCTGGAGTTACCATTCAAAATACTTCTTCAGAAGCTGGTGCCGACCCCAAAATTTCCATTCGTGGAATTAGTTCTATTAATGCTGGGGCCGCTCCACTGGTTGTAGTAGACGGACAAATTACCCCCGACGGTTTGGCATTTATCAACCCTGCGGATGTTGAATCGGTAGAGGTATTAAAAGATGCTGCCTCTGCTGCTATTTATGGTTCAAGAGGTTCCAGTGGCGTTATATTGGTTACCACCAAAAAGGGTATCGCCGATAAGCCAAAGTATAATGCGAAATACTCATACGGTGTTAAGTCGGATTATAAGCGATATGATATTATGACTACCGCTCAGTACGTTGGAATGTTGTTTGATGAAATGGCTAAGAAAAAATTAGATCCTACGGTTAACCAGACTTCCAACACAGTTAGTGCCAACGACCGAAGTTCTTATTTGGTAGAAACGCAAATTATGAATGGGGCAACCGACTGGCAAGCAGAATCTTTAAATCAGGCCAGGTTTCAAACCGCACAGCTTGGATTATCCGGCGGAAGCAAAACCGTGAAATATTATTTTTCCGGCGGCTACCAGGGCGACAAGGGTATGATGTATAAAAGTAATTATGAGAAGTATAATATTCGGGCCAAGCTGGATGTTGACCTAAGTCCAAAAGTTAAATTAACCGTAAACTTGAATCCATCCTACAGTAACCGCATCAGCCCCTCGCAAAATTTTACCAATTTTTGGAGAATGCCAGGATGGTTACCTGTTTACCACAATGAGGCTTCTGCCGCACTGGCCAGAACCAATCCTTTGCAGTCAAATATTAAAGCTGGAGATTATGCGCATCAGCGCCACTTCAGCGCTTTAAACTATTCCGGAACAATGCCAGATGGCACCGCTTGGTCGGGCGTCGGTAATCCGGGTGGATCGGCTCAGCAGAATCCTAAATCGGAGGTTGACAGAACGGATATAGAGGTTAATGAATACAGATTACAGTCATCAGCAGAATTGAGCGTGAAAATTTTACCGGGTTTAACTTTTAAATCTTTGGCTAGTGGATATCTTACCTATACCAAGGGATTAACTTTTGCTGAAAGAAATGCGAATAGAGACGGAGATTTGAATTATGGCATATTTTCAGACAACTCAAATATTTATCTGTTAAACGAGAATACTTTCAATTATATTAAGTCTTTTAAAGATCATGATATTACGCTACTCGCTGGGGTAACAACGGAAAGAACTACTTTCAATCGCAGTCAAACAACCGGACTAGATTTTCCAAGCGATGATATCAGAACTTTGTCTAGTGCTGCACAAATTGATAAAAGCCGATCTTTTGGAACACAATCAGTAATTGGCTTAAACTCTTTTTTGGGACGACTCACCTATGCATATAAAAACAAGTACTTGTTTTCTACCAGTTTCAGACAGGATGGTAGTTCTTATTTCGGGCCTGGCAATAAATGGGGATCTTTTCCGGCAGTTTCAGCTGGCTGGGTAATTTCTAAGGAAGATTTTATGAAGGATGTGACGGCAATCAATAATTTAAAATTCCGCGCCAGCTATGGGGCAACCGGTAATAACCGAATTGTTGCAGATGCTTGGGTTGATTTATTATATGGAGCTAATTATCCTTATGGTTCCGCTACCGGATCTAGTTTTCCGGGGTTGATTTCTTCTGCTTCTATTATTGCAAACCCCAATATTACCTGGGAAAGAACCTTTCAAACCAATTTCGGTTTGGATGCCTCTTTCTTGAATAATGCAATTAGTGTTTCGATAGACTATTATAATTCCAAAACAGAAAAATTACTTTTACAACAATCTGTAATGGCATTTACAGGTGTTCCACAATATTGGAATAACCTGGGAAGTTTACGAAATACCGGATTTGAAATAGATGTGAGCACTAAAAACGTACAAACCAAAAATTTTAGGTGGACTACTTCTGCCAATCTATCTCATAACGAAAATAAAATTGTTGAGTTAGGTACTGAACAATTTTTGCTGAATCAGGGTGAGCGTTCCGAAGTATATCGCAATCAGGTAGGGAAGCCCTTAGTAGAATTTTTAGGATTCAGAACATCCGGCGTATGGATGTCTCAGGCCGAGATTGATGATGCAAGAACCAAAGGGTTAACTTCTAATTTAACCGCAGCATTTACGCCCGGTGGTTTACGGATTGATGATGTGAACGGCGACAATAAGCTGGATAATAACGACCGCGTAATTCTTGGAAATCCATATCCCAGTTTTATTTGGGGACTTACCAACAATTTTTCTTTCAAGGGATTTGAACTGAGTGTTTTTCTGCAGGGTAACAATGGAGGAAAGTTGATAAATGGCGACCCTAATTATAACGAGTCTGGAAGAACTATGTTTGTTTATAACACGAACCGTTGGGTAAGTGCTGCGTATCCGGGTGATGGCAAAACGCCTGTTACAAGAGGAACGGGTTTTAACTGGATGTTGACGGATTATGTAGTGGAAGATGCTTCCTACTGGTCGCTGCGTGAAATCAACCTGAGTTATGCGCTACCAGCCGGCGCAATGAAAAAAATCGGTTTAAATGGATGCCGTTTTTATGTGGCAGCCCAAAACTTATTTTATAAAATGCCGAATAACTATCGGAGCATCAATCCGGAAGGAAGATTCCAGAATGGACCTTATAGTTCTGTGTTGATTGATGGATATCAGCGAGGAAGTTTCCCTATTAATAAAACGATTTTAGCAGGAGTAGATATTAATTTTTAATCTGAAAAACTTCATTATATGAAACGAATATATATATTCATAATCGGAATCAGTGTTCTGTCTCTTTCCTGTAAAAAGAATATTGATTTATACCCTCTGAACAACGTAGCCGTTGATAATTTTTACAAAAATGCGGGGGAAGTACAAACGGCTCTTTCCGGATGTTATGCCGGATTACGGAATACGCTATTGGAAGAATGGCAAATGACGGAGTTGCGCAGTGATAACACCATTATGGGCAATTCTGGGAGTACTTCCGTTCCCAACCGTGAAAAAAGCGATATTGATTTATTTATTCCTAGTACTTCGTTAACCGCCATCTACAGTTACTGGAGTGCTAATTATACCAATATTCGCAATATTAATCTGGTATTAAATAGCTTAGCGTTAGATTATGATTCCACTTCTGGTAAGCTGGTTAAGTCAACTTCTGCGGTAAATATTACGGATGGGGAATTTAAAGAGTTAGCTGCACAAGCTGCTTTTTTACGCGCTTACCATTATTTTAATCTGGTTCGCCTTTATGGAGGTGTTTTTTTAATTCACGAACCCTTTATTGGTGCTCAGGCATTGGAAGCCACCAATATTAACAGAAGCAGTATCAGTAGCATCTACAAATTAATTCTTGCCGATTTGGAATATGCGGCAGCCAATGGGGTATCATTGAATTATACGGCTTTTGCTGCATCTAATGCAGGTAATAATTTGGGTAAAGTGAATGCTTGGACTGCAAAAGCTTTACTAGCCAAGGTATTGCTTACGCTGAATAGAAAATCGGAAGCCGGCATTTTACTAGATGATATTATAGCCAATAGTGGATATGGATTAGTTACTTCCGGCATCACGCCCTATGCAGATGTGTTCTCTGTAAATAGTGAAATGAATAAAGAAATTCTGTTCGCTGTTCGCTACAAGGCGGGTGGTTTGGGAATTGGTTCTCCCTGGCCCAATACATTTGCGCCTGAGTTGAGTGGAACAGCGGTAGTGAATGGGGATGGAGATGGCTTTAATACCGGTTCTATAGAATTAGAAAATTCGTATGCAACCGCCGATAATCGGAAGGCCTTTACGCTTGGTATCTGGTCTACCGGAGCCAATCGCAGAGTGTATGCTAAAAAGCATATTACCCCGGTAACTTTGCTACGGGATGGTGAAAATGACTGGCCAGTAATTCGCTATGCAGATGTTATTCTGATGCAGGCAGAGGCTAAAGGATATTCTCCTGAAGCGATTGCTTTAATCAACCAAACAAGAGCCCGGGCAGGCTTGTCGGCTACCCCACTTACTGCAGTTAATGTGCCAACTGCCCAGCGCTTTGCCGATTCACTTGCTATGGAAAGGAGATTAGAATTTGCTTTTGAAAATGTAAGATGGTTCGATATGCTCAGACTTAAAACCACTTTACCTGATCTTACTGAGGATGCAGTAGCCCGAATAAAATCTCATTATGCCTATATGTATTCTTCTCATTACGGAAAATACCCAAGTCCTATCCCTTCTTTGGCAGTAATTCAAGGAAATGTTACCACCAACAAATTGTTATTGCCCATTCCTCAACGAGAAATCGACAATAATAGTAAAATTGCAATTCCTCAGAATCCCGGTTATTAATGTATAAAGTATGAATATGAAAAAAATATGGATAGTTGCTTTTTTGTTAGGTACGCTGGTAACTAACGTAATTGCGCAAACAACTACTAAGCCGAATATTCTGTTTATTGCGGTAGATGATTTGAAACCTATTTTGGGTTGTTATGGCAATACGCTGGTGAAAACGCCTAATATAGACCGGCTTGCCAAAATGGGCACCGTTTTCATGAAAAATTATTGTCAGCAATCCGTATGCGGACCCACCCGGGCAAGTTTGATGACGGGTATGCGACCGGATTACACCAAAGTATGGGATTTGAAAACGCAAATGCGCGATATGAATCCCAATATTTTAACCATACCGCAGCATTTGATTACGCAGGGGTATAACGCCGCTGGCATTGGTAAAATATATCATCCGAGCAGCGCTATTGATAAAATAGATCCCCTTTCTTGGAATATTCCCTATATCGAATTAACTGCCAGTGATTATGCCAATGGAATGGGCAAACCTGCCAATGCACAATATCAAAATCCTGCCACCAAAGCTTTGTTTCTGCAAGATGTGCCTGCTAAAGCACCTGTGGAAGATGAAGATATGAATCCCGTAAGCAGAAAAGGACCTTCTTCTGAATGTATTGATGTGCCAGATGATGCATACAATGATGGCGTGTATGCTAAAAAAGCAAGGGCACAAATTCAGAATTTATCAAAAGCCGGAAAGCCATTTTTTATGGCAGTAGGCTTTCATAAACCGCATTTACCCTTTGTTGCTCCCAAGAAATATTGGGATATGTACAATCGAAATGACATGCCGCTGGAGAAATTTCAGGAGCATTCGAAAAATGGAGTAGCAATTGCTTACCACAAGTCGGGAGAGTTACGTAATTATACGGATATTCCTGCTTTTGCCACTTTATCGGGTGATAGTTTGCGTATTGGCTTACAAACAGAAAAGCAGAAAGAACTGATTCATGGTTATTATGCTTCCGTTTCTTATACTGATGCCCAGGTGGGCATATTGCTAAACACATTGGAAGAATTAGGCATACTGAAAAATACCATCATTGTGCTTTGGGGAGATCATGGCTGGCATTTGGGAGATCACGATTTATGGGAAAAACACACCACATTCGAACAAGCCAACCGATCTCCTTTGATTATTGCTGCTCCCGGTATGAAACCCGGCCAAACCAATTCATTGAGCGAACACGTAGATATATTCCCCACTTTGTGTGATCTGGCAGGCGTGCCAATCCCCACTTTTTTGGCAGGAAAAAGTTTAGTACCTGTGCTCAAAAACAACGCGGCTGAAGTAAAGGATTTTTCTATGAGCCAATATCATAGAACCCTAACTTCTGATGAAGCAAAAAAGTTAGGCTATAAGAGCAGAAAGTTATGGGGATATTCTATGCGCACTAAGCAATATCGCTATGTGATGTGGATGAATGATTTTACCAGTGCCCAGCCCTTTAGCCCTTCTAAAATCTATGCTACTGAACTATATGATTTAGACAAAGATCCTTTAGAAACAGTTAATATTGTAGCTGACAAAAGCGTGAGCAATCAATCTCAACAATTGTATAATCAGGTAGTTCAGTTTTTTAAATCACAGGAAGTGAAACAATAAAATTATGAAGAGGGATATAACTGGGTACTTTTTTGGGGTAACACTGCTAGTAGGTGTTCTTAGTTCTGTGAGTGTTTTATCTCAAAGCAAAACCAGGCCCAATATCCTCTTTATTGCAATCGACGACCTAAAACCTTTAATGGGATGTTATGGTAATACAATTGTAAAAACACCGAATATCGATCGCCTTGCAAAAAGAGGAACCGTATTCTTGCAAAATTATTGTCAGCAAGCCGTTTGCGGACCCACCCGCGCCAGCCTGATGACAGGTATGCGGCCAGATTATACAAAAGTGTGGGATTTGAAAACCCGCATGCGGGATGTAAATCCGGATATCATTAGCTTACCTCAATATTTGCAATCGCAGGGATATTCTACCCAAGGAATTGGAAAAGTGTACGATCCTCGTTGCGTGGATAATGAAATAGATAAGCCTTCGTGGAGTGTACCTTATTATAAAACGGATAAGAGATATTATCCCAAAGCGTTTGGAGAACCGGCATTAACCAGGTATCAGAACCCTGCTACTAAACAGTTGGCAGTACAATATGCCAAAGAAGCGGCAGCTCAAGGGCTCAAAGGCAGTGAAGCCAATGAGTATGTTATGGCAAAAGTTCGCCCTACTACTGAGTGCGAAGATGTACCCGATCATGCCTATAATGATGGAGCCAATACCTTGCAGGCTAAAGATATTCTTATACAACTCAGTAAGCAATCAGGTCCGTTTTTTATGGCGGTAGGCCTGGCAAAACCACATCTTCCATTTGTTGCCCCCAAAAAGTATTGGGATCTGTATCAGCGTGATCAGATTTCGATAGCTGCATTTCAAGATAAACCTGCCAATGCTGTTGACATTGCTTTTCATAATGCAGGCGAAATTCGAGCATATACCGATATTCCACCCGTATTGTCAGTGGCTAATGATAAAGGCTTTGGTATTACCCTCCCCGAGGATAAACAAAGAGAACTGATACATGGGTACTATGCCAGTATTTCATACACAGATGCCAATGTGGGCGTTTTATTAAATACACTGGATTCGCTGGGCATTTCCGAAAATACCATCATTGTGCTTTGGGGAGATCACGGTTGGCATTTGGGAGATCACAATCTTTGGTGTAAACACTCCAATTTTGAACAAGCTACCCGCGCTCCCTTGATTATTGCTGCAGCTGGGTCGGGGTATTCAAAAAAACCTACCCAGTCGCCTACAGAGTTTATTGATATATTTCCTACCCTTTGCGAATTAACTGGGGTTCCTGTTCCGGCTCATCTGCATGGCAAAAGTCTGGTTCCGCTCATGAAAAATCCCACGGCTTCTGTGAAAACATTTTCGGTAAGTCAATACCCGCGCAGCAGTGAAACCGCTGAAAATGAACGATTGGGATATGCAGGTACCAATGTGATGGGCTATTCTATTAGAACCAATCGGTATAGATATACAATTTGGATGAAAAACGGATATCGCAGCACAGACCCTTTTTCTGCCGCTTTATTAGTAGGCTCGGAATTATATGATTATGAAAAAGACCCACTCGAAAAAGTAAACTTTACCGGCAGCACTGCCTATAAAAATATCAAAGCAACCCTGCATAAACAGATGATCGATTTTCTGGCTTCTCAAAAAAGCAGCACTAAGATGAATGCCCATTGATTTTTGCAGCTTGCTAAAATGAATAGAAAACCTATTCGGTAAACAAATAATCGTGTAAATGAAAACCTGTTGTTGTAAACTGAATGGAGCCCTTATCGAACGCCAGAATACTTTTATCGCAGGTATCATTATTTGCTTTTCTTTATTAGCAGTAGCTGGTAATGCCCTATCACAGAATACAAAAGGTAAAAAACCTAATGTGATTGTGATTTTGTCAGATGATATGGGCTATTCGGATATTGGTTGTTTCGGATCTGAAATCAGTACCCCGCATCTGGATAAGTTAGCTATGAATGGACTGCGGTACACACAATTTTATAATACAGCCCGGTGCAGTCCTTCCAGAGCTTCCTTGTTAACCGGACTATATCCGCATCAGGCAGGTATGGGGCATTTGAGCACCGAAAATTTCCCCGAACCCGGCTATACAGATGATCTGAGCAAACAAGCCGTTACAATGGCGGAAGTTTTTGGGTTGGCAGGGTATGCAACATATATGGTAGGGAAGTGGCATATAGCTAAAAACTTAACTCCCCAGGGCGACCGCTCGAATTGGCCCATGCAACGAGGATTTCAGCGGTTCTTTGGAACCTTAAATGGCTCAGGTAGTTTTTACGATCCGGGAACATTAATGAGTGGAAACAAGTTTATCGCTCCTGCTAGCGACTTTTATTATACCGATGCAATTAGTGATACGGCAGTAAAATATATTCGGGAACATTCCAGTAGAACCCCCTTCTTTATGTATGTTGCTTATACGGCGGCACATTGGCCTATTCAGGCTCCGGAGGCTGCTATCAATAAAAACAAGGGAATGTATGATATGGGTTGGGATAAAACTCGCAGCCTCCGTTTTGAAAAATTAAAAAAGCTGGGTATTCTTCCCGGCAATAGTGTGTTAACTGAGCGGGGTGTATCCATTCCTGCCTGGGAAAACGAGCCCCTACAAAAATGGCAGTCCCGCCGAATGGAAGTATATGCTGCTATGGTAAATATTATGGATGAGGGAATTGGAAGAATTATAACAGCGCTCGAGCAAAAAAATGAACTGGAAAATACCGTTGTTTTTTATATGCAAGACAATGGCGGATGTGCCGAACCTTTAAATTCCAATCAACCAGAAGTTCCGCCCACCGAAATACAACAAAAAGGTGCTTATTATGCTCCGGATTCGATTTTCCTTGGCAAGCAACCTGCCTATACTAGAAAGGGTGCATTTATAAGAAGTGGAAAAGGGGTGATGCCCGGTCAGGAAAATACCTGGCTTGCTTATGGCGAAGAGTGGGCAAATGTTAGCAATACGCCCTTTCGCTTATACAAACACTGGGTGCATGAAGGGGGAATCGCTTCCCCTTTAATTGTGCAATGGCCAAAAGGCATAAAAGCAAAGGGCGCATTACGAACTCAACCCGCCCATCTGATAGATATCATGGCAACCTGTATTGATATTGCTCAAATACAGTATCCGCAAACCTATCTGTCTAATATAATTCAACCCTTGGAAGGCAAAAGCTTGGTGCCTTCTTTTACCAATCAACCGATTCAACGGGAGTATATTTTTTGGGAACATGAGGGCAATCGCGCCATTCGGGTAGGGAACTGGAAATTGGTAAGCAAAACATCCACTAATAAAAAGTTTTTGCCACAAGATGAGCAGGCCTGGGAATTATATAATCTAATCAATGATCCTACTGAAACGAATAACCTGATTTTACAATTTCCCGAAAAAGGGAAAGAACTATCTAACCTATGGCAGCAGGCCGCCATTAGAACAAAAGCACTTCCCTGGCCCTGGAAATCAAAATAAAAAACATGAAACATTTTAATCTATTATTGGCTGCGTTAATTTTTATGGGTGTTCTGAGTAGCATATCGTTTCTCTCATTTTCTTCCGATGAATCAAAGCCTGCTGCTCACAAATTTTTATTGGCTGCTAACAAAGAGAACAATACTCCAGAAAAAATCATACCGGTTAATCAGGCAAAAGCTGGCAAGCCCGATATTCTTTTTTTTATTGCCGACGACATGACTTCCATCGATTGTGAGCCATACGGTAACAAGGATGTGAAAACCCCAAATCTGGCTAAGTTGGCCGGTGAAGGACTTTGTTTCGACAATATGTATAATGCTACTGCCATGTGCGGACCTACCCGGCAGAGCTTATATACCGGTATTTACCCAGTAAAAAACGGCAGCTATCCCAATCATGCGCAGGTATATAATAATATTGTGAGCGTTGTACAGCATTTTAAAAATATCGGGTATCGGGTAGCTTTAATTGGCAAACAACATTATGCTCCTATGGCCAATTTCCCATTTGAATATTTGGGCGGCAGGAATAGCGATAATGGAGATGGAATAGACATTCAATTAGCCGACGCACAACAATGGATTGATAAAGATAAGTCTAAGCCCTACCTATTAATTGTTGCTACCAATCAGCCTCACGGCCCTTGGACGCGCGGTAATCCGGATTTGTACAGTGCCGATAAAATAAAAGTTCCTCCTCACTTGATTGATACCAAGGAAACCCGGGAGAGCCTGGTAAAATATTATGCCGAAGTAACCTATGCAGATAGTTTGGTAGGATATTGCATGGATATGGTGGATAAAAGGAATAAAAATAATACCATCTTTCTTTTTGCCAGTGAGCATGGCAGTTCCCTGCCTTTTGGTAAGTGGACTTGCTACAACATGGGATTAAAAGCAGCTTTTATTGTTCGTTGGCCGCAGATGATTAAGCCCGCTTCCCGAACTACGGTTTTAACGCAATATATAGATGTAGTGCCTACCTTATACCAAGCTGCAGGGGGTAATCCAGATCAACTTCGCGGGAATACAGAAAAAACCATGCCCTTAGACGGCAAAAGTTTTTATGGAGCTATGAAGGGAAATACAGCAGAAGTGAGAACCTATGTATACGGAGTGCATACTACAAGGGGAATCAAAAACGGGTCGGATAATTACCCGGTTCGTTCTATACAGAATAAAAAATACAAATTGATTTGGAACCTGAATTATCAGGAACCTTTTTACTCTTCTGCCTCGAGGGTAGGCAATAAATTATATGAAGGCTGGTTGAAAAAAACGAAGGGCGATAGTCAATTGTTTGCACATGCCAGTCTATACAGAACAAGACCAGAATTTGAATTGTATAATATCCAGGATGATGTTTTTGAATTGAGCAATCGGGTAAATGATGCCAGTTTGCAATCGATTAAAAATACCCTATTCGCCGAGTTAAAAAAGTGGATGGCACAGCAGGGTGATCAGGGGGGCATTACCGAGTGGCAGGCCCTTACCCGATTTAAAGGGGATACATCCAATTGGAAAAATTCAGCCGATTAATTCATACTAAATACTTGCTCCAATGAAAGGAAAAATACTTTTTTTGTTTTCCATGCTCCTGATTTGTTCCGGCATATCGTCGCAAAAAAACAATCCGACAAATGTCAAACCTAATATCATTTTTATTCTGGCCGATGATTTGGGCATAGGAGATGTAAGTGCATATGGTTCCGATCAGAACAAAACCCCTTTTATAGACAAATTGGCTTCCGAAGGAATTCGGTTTACCCATGCCTATACAGCATCCCTTTGCGGACCCTCGCGGGCAAGAATTTTAACCGGCCGCTATGCTTTTAGAACCGGTGCCGTAAATCAAGACCGCGTTGGTCAGATTAAGCCGGCTGCCGAAATGATTACCCCCACCATACTAAAAAAGGCAGGATATGCATCTGCCCTAATTGGGAAATGGAGCCAGTTTGGCGAAACCCCCGCCGCTTTTGGATTTGATGAATATTTGACTTTCAAGGGAAGTGGC
>CAIUKP010000384.1 GCA_903899675.1 uncultured Bacteroidota bacterium
CAAATCTTTAGCAGCCTCGTGATCGTGTGTTAATGTATGCGCGAATGGCTTTAAAAATTCTGCATTGTTTAACAAGAGTCTGTTGAATTCAACTGTTGACATAGCCCGTTTGTTTAAATTTTACAACTCAAAGTTAAACAAAAAACAAACACCAATCATAGTAAAATTTAATTTATATGTTATTTTGTAATTGATTTACAAGACTTTAAATATAATTAAATAAATTTTGTTTAATATACTGCATACCATAGTTAAACAAATAAATAAAAAAATGCGTTGCTTCGATTAAGCGCATAGCACTCTACCCCCGAAAATTCGGGAATCGTAGAAGATTCAACAAAACAAGGTGTAATTAATCGATTGTGCGGGAAATTTGGAAATAATCCATCACTTCTATTAGTGATTTCTTGATTTGGATGCTGGGGGGTACTTTTTTGGAATATTGCTGTGCCAGTAATCCGGAGATCATAATATTACGATCGGGCATACGGTTGTGCGCATTCAGCAAAAATTTTTCGAAATTAAAATTATGGGCCACTGAAGTGAGGTGGGTATAAATGATCGGAATATTTTTTGCATTTACTATAAATTCAACATCTTTTAAAGGCACGTTCACCCCTAAATAGAAAACTTTATTTCCACGTGACTTTAATAGATAATAAACGAAAAGCAATCCAAGTTCGTGGTATTCGCCTTCAGGAAGAAATAGTAAGATCGGATTTTTGTTTTCAGGTACTCGTTTAACTCCCTCAATACCCATTATCAATTTTTGGCGAATGATATTGGTGGCTACATGTTCCTGTGCTGGGTTAACATGATTCGTTATCCAAAGTATGCCTACTTTCTCTAAAAAAGGGAAGATGGTTTTGGTGATGGCTTTTTCGATTCCTTTTGATCGGATATGATCGTCGAGCAAAAGTTCAAACTGATCGGGATTCATATCGGTCATTGCACCAATTAGGTCGTTGATTAATTTTTCCTGTATTGCTTCTGCCTGAGAAAGCAGGGCAATTTTCTGGTTCATCTCTTCGGCAGTCATCTTATCAATCCGCGAGATTTTGTAACCATATTTGTTCAGGAGCGCAATATTCAGAATTGCCTTCAGCTCTACGTTGGAGTAGTGGCGAATATTGGTTTGGGTACGCTGGGGCGATAACAGATTATACCGTTGTTCCCAGATACGGATGGTATGGGCTTTGATACCGGATAAATTTTCTAAATCCTTAATGGTAAAGGTATTCATGAAAACAATAACACTCCGCAGGTGAAATTGTTTAGAGATGGCTTGAAAAAGCTAACTCCATAGTAACCCCTTGTATATGAAGCAATTATCTTATTTTCTGCAAATAGGTGCCATATCCACTCTTAGCATATACACTAGCTAGCTTCATCAATTGATCCCGCTGGATATAGCCCATCCGATAAGCTACTTCTTCAATACACCCGATTTTCTGACTTTGCCGCTTTTCAATTACCCGAACAAATTCACTTGCATCGCTGAGCGAATCAAAAGTGCCGGTATCCAGCCAGGCGGTTCCCCGGTTCATAATACCCACCTGCAATTTCCCTTGTTCGAGATATACACGGTTTACATCCGTGATTTCGTATTCCCCCCTTGGGGAGGGTTGTATATTTTTGGCAATATCTACCACCGAATTATCGTAAAAATACAAGCCGGGAACTGCGTAATTAGATTTGGGTTGCAATGGTTTTTCTTCAATAGAAATGGCTCTTTGCTCACTATCAAATTCAACCACGCCATATCTTTCAGGATCATTTACTTCATAAGCAAAAACAGCAGCCCCTGCTAAATTATTGAACGATTGAACCAACTTACTAAATCCGGCTCCATAAAAAATATTGTCACCCAATATCAAAGCCACCTTATCATTTCCAATAAAAGATGCGCCAATTACAAATGCCTGTGCCAGTCCATTTGGCACTTCCTGCACCGCATAAGAAAACGTACAACCCAATTCGTTTCCATCGCCCAATAAACGCTGAAACTGGCTACTATCTTCTGGAGTGGTGATGATGAGTATTTCCCGAATACCCGCCAACATCAGCACAGACAAGGGATAATAAATCATCGGCTTATCGTAAATGGGCATGAGCTGTTTACTGATACCCTTGGTAATAGGGTACAATCTTGTACCGGAACCTCCTGCCAGAATAATACCTTTCATGCTGTTTATTTTGGGGTTACTATAAATACTTATGGGTGAGGCGTATAAATAAAATCTAAATCGCCAGCAATATCCTGTAACATAGGTTGCGCAATATCTTTGGGTGAAAGTATTCTTGCTGATGCGGGTGTTTGCCAGGGTATGTTAAGTGCTGGGTCTGAATAAAGAATGCCGGCATCCGCAGCCTTGTTGTAAAAATTATCGCACTTGTAAAAAAATACAGCCTGCTCAGTTAACACTTCAAATCCATGTGCAAATCCCCGGGGTATAAATAATTGGGTCTGATTGTTTTCGGATAATTCGATGCTAAATGATTTCCCATAGGTGGGTGAACCCTTGCGAATATCTACCGCTACATCCAATACGCTACCCTGCAATACCCTTACCAATTTGGCTTGTGCATGTTCGCCCCTTTGAAAATGTAACCCCCGAACAACGCCTTTTTGGGAGCTAGACTGATTGTCTTGCACAAAATCAACCTCCAATCCGGTTTGTTCCCGAAAAGTATGCCGGTTAAAGCTTTCAAAAAAATAGCCCCGGTCATCCCCAATCAGGTTATCGTGAATTACATAACAATCAACTAAAGGAGATTTTTCTGCCCGCATATACTAACCTGGGTTATACATTTTTTGATAATATTGTTGATAGTCGCCCGAGGTTACC
>CAIUKP010000385.1 GCA_903899675.1 uncultured Bacteroidota bacterium
CCACAGGTGGTGCAACCAACTCGGTGTGCAGCATTACACAAAGCGGCTCTGGTGCTTCAGTCGGCGAGTGCCAAGCTGGAAGATGGTCGACCGGGGGAGCGACGGGTGTCGATTGCTTGAGCTGTTTTTCGGGCGGCACGTGCGGATACTGCCCAGCAGGTCGATGGGCGACTGGAGGTGGGATGGAGTCGTGGTGCGGTACGTTACGCAGTGGAAGCCAGGGCTACTGTGCTGCTGGTCGTTGGTCTTCGGGCGGGGCGTCCAATTCAGATTGCACCGCTTGCGCTGGTCAATCGTGCGGCAACTGCGAAGCGGGACGATACTCCACAGGTGGTGCAACCAACTCGGTGTGCGACACGGTACAAAGTGGGTCAGGTGGCTCAGTTGGTTGAAAAATATGGTTTCACTGAATTCAGTGCCGAATTATTATATATCAATGGCTTAATAAGCAGAAACGATCGCGTTAAATTATTGGCTACCGGAGAATTAAAGGCTCCAATGACCTTTAAAGTAAATGCCGCTAGTGAGAAAGCAAAGGCAGCTGTTGAAGCTTCCGGCGGAACCTTAGAAATAATCGCGTAATTTATCGTAAATTGCCCTGCACAGAAATAGCTGTGTATTTTTCAATCATCCGTTTACGTATTCAATCGCAATTCAGTGAAAAAATTAATACAGACTTTAAAGAATATCTGGACTATTGAGGAGCTACGTGATAAAATTATTCTCACGCTCGCTTTGGTGTTCACCTATCGGCTCGGTAACCATATTGTTCTTCCGGGAATGGATCCTAATAAAATTGAGCAAGCTCAAAAATCAGCCAGCAACAATGGTTTGCTGGGAATTTTTGATATGTTTGCTGGTGGCGGTTTTTCTCAGGCATCTATTTTAGCACTGGGTATCATGCCATATATCTCTGCTTCTATTTTTATGCAGTTGATGACAATCTTAGTTCCTACCCTGCAAAAAATCCAGAAAGATGGCGACAGTGGTAGGAAAAAGATTAATGAGTGGACACGCTACCTAACCGTTATTGTTACCATATTTCAGGCTGGCGCTTATGTAGCTTATTTGAACGGACCAGGATATCGGGAAGCTATTTTACCCGGATTCGAAGGTTCTGCTTTTACTTTTTCAACTATTATTACCCTAACTGCCGGTACCTTATTTGTAATGTGGCTGGGAGAGCGTATTCAGGATAAAGGATTAGGTAACGGAACCTCCATCATCATCATGGTGGGTATTCTTTCCCGTTTACCTATTTCCATCGTTCAGGAGTTTAGCTCCAAAGAACAACGTGGTGGCGGAGGATTATTGATATTCTTGGTTGAAATTGCCATTCTGGTAATAATTATTATGGGATTGATTGTTTTGGTACAGGGTGTTAGAAAAATTCCAGTTAATTATGCCAAACAAATAGTAGGTAATCAACAAGTGGGTGGTGCTCGACAGTTCTTACCCATCAAAGTGAATAGTGCCGGAGTTATGCCGATCATTTTTGCTCAGGCAATTATGTTCCTACCTACCCTCGTTTCATTTACCAACCTCGACTCAACACAAGGAATCGTTCGAATATTTAACGATCACAGTAACTTCTGGTACATGTTGATTTATGCAGTGATGGTGATTGGATTCACTTTCCTTTATACAGCACTTATATTCAATCCCAAACAAATTGCCGAAGACCTGAAGAAAAACAATGGTTTTGTGCCAGGTGTTAAACCCGGACAACCCACTGCTGATTATATTGGGGGTATTATGGATAAGATTACCTTACCTGGTGCTATCTTCTTAGCTTTTGTAGGTATTATGCCAGGCTTTGCCCAGCGATTGAATGTGACTCAGGGATTTAGTTCCTTCTTTGGAGGTACTTCTTTGTTGATTATGGTAGGAGTAATTCTAGATACCCTTCAGCAAATTGAAACCTATCTGCTGATGCGTCAATATGATGGACTTATGAAGAGTGGACGTATACAGGGTAGGCAAACAGTAGGAACTACTACCACCACTACTATTTAATATTATGTAACGGTATAATAGTAACCTGTCTGGTAAGGCCCGGCAGGTTATTTTTTTACCATAACTGATTGCTTCATGATGTTTTGTAAAACAGAGAGCGAGGTGAAATTGATGCAGCAGGCAGCCTTGTTGGTAAGCCAAACTCTAGTAGAAGTTGCCAAGATGCTCAAACCCGGTGTTTCTACCTTGCAAATTGATGCACTTTGTAATCAATTCATCCGCGATAGTAAGGCCATTCCTTCTTTTTACCAATACAGAGGATATCCGCATAATATTTGTGCATCGGTTAATGATGTTGTCGTTCATGGATTTCCCAATGATATGCCTTTAAAAGAAGGAGATGTAGTATCTATCGATATTGGCGTTATTTTGCAAGGTTGGCATGGTGATCATGCCTATACTTTTATCATAGGAGATACTTCCCCGGAAATACTTCAGCTGGTAAAAGTTACCAAAGAATCCCTTTACCTCGGAATAGAAAAAGCCATTGTAAATAATCGGGTAGGGGATATTTCCTTTACCATTCAGGATTATGTAGAACGAAAACACCGATATGGTGTAGTTCGTGAACTGGTAGGTCATGGCTTAGGAAAAGAATTACATGAAGACCCTCAGGTACCCAATTATGGAAAGCGTGGGGCAGGACCCAAATTACGCGAAAACCTGGTATTGGCAATTGAGCCAATGATTACGCTCGGCTCCAGAGAAATTTATACAGATGAAGATGGCTGGACGGTTCGCACACGCGACGGGAAAGTAGCCGTACATTTTGAACATGATATTTGCGTGAAGCGAAACAACGCATTGATACTTTCAGATTATAGCATTATTGAGGCAGCCGAAAAAGCAAATCCCCATTTGAATTCCGCTTATTATTAATTAATTTTTCCAATAAATTTTTCGGCATGAAAAAGATAATCTTTTCAATTGCATTAGCATGCATAGTTATGGGATCTCTTTTTGCACAGCCAACGGAGGCAATTCGTATCCGAAAATATGTGCAGGATAATGAGAAAACTTGGTTGAAAGAATACCTGAATTTTATACGGATTCCCAATCTGGCTTCTGACAAAATTTCGATACAGCAGAATGCCACGTTTATTATGGAGATGATGAAGAAAAGCGGGATTCAGCAAGTACAATTGTTAGAGGTTGATAAACCCGAAGTGCCTCCGGCAATCTATGGCGAGGTGAATGTTCCTGGTGCAACGCAAACCATTGTTTTCTATGCGCATTATGATGGACAGCCTGTTGACAGTGCTCAGTGGTTGCCTGGATGGCATCCCTTTAAACCTTTACTGATTGATAGTGCACCCAACCGGAGATTTTCCGTGATAGCGAATTACGAATCTTATGCCACGATTAACCCTAATTGGAGAATTACTGGTAGAGGAAGTGCAGATGATAAGGCTGGCATATTTTCAATAATCCTTGCCTATGAATCACTCCGACAACTGGGGATTGCACCCACCGTTAATCTTCGTTTTTTCTTTGAGGGAGAAGAGGAAGCAGGTTCAACCCATTTGGCAGAAATCCTCACCCGACATGCGTCATTGCTGAAAAGTGATGGCTGGATAATTTGTGATGGACCTGAACATCCTTCCGGCAGGCCCGTTGTTTATTTGGGTGTTCGGGGTGATGCAGGTATGGAGTTAACTGTTTATGGAAGTAATCGTCCGCTGCATAGTGGTCATTACGGAAACTGGGCTCCTAATCCCGCCTTTCTACTGAGCCGATTGTTAGCCTCTATGAAGGATGATGATGGCAATGTGCTGATAAAAGGTTTTTACGACCAGGTAACCCCTTTAACGGAGGCGGAAAAAAAAGTGGTAGAAAGTGTGCCGATGATTGACAGCGAACTGCAAAAAATATATGGATTCAAGCGACCGGAATCGCCCAATCGTTCACTGGCTGCCTCGCTGTTATTGCCATCATTAAATATTAATGGGATACAAAGTGCTGCAACTGGAAAGTTGGCTAGCAATATTATTCCTTCAATTGCCACTGCCACTTTAGACTTACGTTTGGTTGCAGGAGTTGACTATCAAAAGCAACAACAATTAATAGAAAATCATATACGCGAACAGGGTTATTTTGTTACTGGTTCGGCCCCAACAGAAGAGGAGCGTGCCCGGTATGATAAAATTATTCAGGTAAAGCGAAAATCAGGCTATAATGCACAGCGAACACCACTGCAACATCCCTTTGCCCAAAAAGTAATAAAAGCGCTCAACAGTGCCTCAGAACTGCCTCTTGTAATTTCACCATCTATGGGAGGTAGTTTGCCTTTGTTTATTTTTGAGCAATATGCCAACGCATTGCCTATCACTGTTCCGGTTGCCAATTTTGACAATAACCAACATGCAGAAAATGAAAATATGCGGATAGGAAATTTATGGTCGGGAATTAGTAAAATGGCAGGACTCATGCGCATGACACCATGAAAAAAACAGCAACCTTACTTGTAATTGGAGGTGGTGCAGGAGGATTCTTTTGTGCCATCAATGCTGCAATTAATAATCCGCATTTACAGGTTATTCTACTTGAAAAATCAGCGCAACTGTTATCAAAAGTGCGCATCAGCGGGGGAGGAAGATGCAATGTTACCCATGCGTGTTTTGATATCGACGAATTAAGCAGAAAATATCCCAGAGGCCAGCATTTTGTAAAAAAAATGTTTTATCAGTTTGGTCCTACTGATACGATTAATTGGTTTGAACAAAGAAGCGTTGGGTTAATTACGGAATCGGATGGAAGAATGTTTCCAGAAACGCATCAATCAACCACCATAGTAAACTGTTTGCTGAAAGAAGCAGATGCACATCAGGTTATTGTAAAAATAAGGCAGGAGGTTACCGAAGTAATCAAGTTAGAAAATGGTTTTATGCTTACTACCGTAAGCGGAGAAAAATATCCAGCTGATTTTATTTGCGTTGCTACCGGTGGTTATCCCAAAGCCAATCAGTTTAGCTGGCTCGAAAAATTGGGACATTCTATAGAACCTCCGGTACCTTCTTTGTTTACTTTCAATATACCCGATCCAGAGTTGAGGGCCTTGATGGGAATCACTGTAAATCCCGTTAGCATCGCAATAGCAAATACCAAGCTGCAAGAAAAGGGACCCTTATTAATTACTCACTGGGGACTTAGTGGTCCGGCAATCCTTAAATTATCAGCTTTTGCCGCCCGACATTTGGCCGAACAGCAATATAGCGGAACGCTCATCATCAATTGGATGCCGGATTATCATGAAACTTCTTTACGCGAAGCTTGGCAACAATGGCGACAAGAGAAAGCTGTTCAAAAAATCGGGGCCCATCCACCTATAGCATTTCCGGCTCGTTTGTGGATGTATTTTCTTTCGAAAGCGGGTATTTATGCCGATAAACGATGGGGTGATTTATCCACTACTGCCCAAAACAAATGTATCAAGCTGCTTACCCATTCCGAATATCATTTTCAAGGAAAAACCACATTTAAAGAAGAGTTTGTTACCTGTGGTGGAATCAAGTTGAATGAGGTTGATGCGAATACTATGCAAAGTAAGCGAGTGCCCGGCCTCTATTTTTGTGGAGAAGTGTTGGATATTGATGGGATAACTGGAGGGTTTAATTTTCAACAATCCTGGTCAGGGGGATGGATTGCAGCTCAATCTATTTCATATGAGGCCGAAAAAAAAGCCACTGATTCCAGTGGCTTTTCAAGTAATGATCTGTTAAGCTGATTATCCTTTTCCTTTTTTAGGGGCAGCTTCCTTATTGTCTTTATAGCGCATGTCGGGAGTGCCATCTTTTTTGGTTGGACCCGCAGCTGGTTTAGGAGCTTCTTTATTAGCTTTGTAGCGCATGTCGGGTGTGCCATCACTTTTGGCAGGACCAGCAGCCGCTTTCGCAGTTTTTGCAGGTTCAGCTTTTTTGGTTTGTGCCATACTTCCAACAGTAAACAGGCAGCAGGCGAAGAGAATTAGGAAAATTTTTTTCATGACAATTTTTTTAGGTGAAGCTAAATTTACAAATTTTCCATTATCCAGAAAACTTTTTAAGTTTATTTAACTATGATTTCACCATCTTTTTTTAGATACTTATTTAGTATAAAAATATACTTTGCAAAAATATAACTCCCAATAGCCCCATGATTGAAATGATTGTCTTCATCAAAGTCCAAGATTAAAAGGTTTGGCCCAAGGTGAGTTGAAAAAACTCATTAATCATCCAAAATCAGGAGTCGTTAATAGGAGAACCCAATACACTGCCTGCGCTAACTGCTCATACCATAATTTCCGTTCCTATTTGTTCTTCCGTAATTAGGGGCGCTACCAGTTCGGCCACCGTTAAACCTACTATTAAAGCCGACCCAAAGGTTACCCACAAGATGGCAGCAATTGTTCTGCCGCTTTTCTTTATTGGAATTTTTTCTATAAAGCAAATCCTAAACTTGGCATCAGCCCTAATCCATCCAATAAAGATTCCACTCCTCTATACTCATTATTATTCTTTGCATGAAGAACTGAATTGATGTAATATTCAATTTATTGGGGAAAAATTGCTAATACTATTACCGAAAAAGGAGGAATCGTAATTGTTAATTCACTGCCAGATGTTTTGAATTGGTTAAAGATTGTCGGTTGAATTATATCTGGTTGTTCAAAGCTATTATACTGTTGTATTTTTTCGGCTGTTAAGATTCTTCCCTTTATATTTTGTAATGGGGTATTAGTCAATGAAAGTGTAAGATTTTGTGGTTGCTTTGCATCAATATTTACAATCGAAATATGAATAGTTCCTGTTTTATCTTTTGATGCAGAGGCTGACAGCGCAGGTAAGGTTTGGTTTCCATATTGATAGGGGTTGCTGGTTATTTGCAAGGGCAGCAAGGTTGCATCTTGGTGCACATTATACATCTCCATTACATGATAAGTAGGTGTTCGAATGATTTTCTGCTGATGGGTTAACACTACAGACTGGAGAACATTAACCATTTGGGCCAGATTGGCCATTTTTACTCGATTGCAGTGGTTATTAAAAATATTCAGCGTAACGCCAGCTACCATTGCATCCCGCATCGTATTCTGTTGGAAGAGAAATCCTGGATTGGATCCGGGTTCTACATCATACCACCCACCCCATTCATCCACAAATAATGCCACTTTTTTTTGTGGGTCATATTTGTCCATAATGGCACTGTGTTTTTCCACCAACTCATTCATATGCATTGCGCTTTGCATAATTTTAAAATATTGCTCTTCGCTGAATGTGGTGGCAGACCCTTTTTTATTCCAGTTGATAATCGAATAGTGATGCAAAGCCACGGCGTCTAATAGATGATGAGGAATATCCCGCATCAACACTTCTGTCCAATTATAATCCCCGTCACTGGCTCCGGATGCAATACGCATCAGGCGATTTTTGCCATCTGTTAAAAAAGTAGCATACTGTCGGTATAGATTGGCATAATATTCGGGCTTCATGTTTCCTCCACAACCCCAGGCTTCATTTCCAATTCCCCAATAAGTTACTTTCCAGGGTTCGGTTCTGCCATTGGTTGCACGTAAATCGGTTACGGGACTACTCCCTTTGGGATAATTGGTATACGCCACCCAATCTGCCATTTCTTGAACAGTACCGCTGCCCACATTGCCACTCAGATAGGGTTCTGCCTGCAGCATTTCGCAGAGTTGTAAAAATTCATGGGTGCCAAAACTATTATCTTCTTTTACATTTCCCCACCAGATATTCAGCATCGAGGGACGTTTATTTTTAGCACCTATTCCGTCTTTCCA
>CAIUKP010000386.1 GCA_903899675.1 uncultured Bacteroidota bacterium
GATAAATTATTCCCTGCTCGTAACCAGTAATTAAATTTTGTTCTGATGGGCTTTTGTTCTTTCCTTAAAATTTGGGAGTTGTGTTGGTAAAGGTAAAAGTGTTAACTGAAAAAGAAAGTGTACCATTTGCGTTCAATTCATAAACCATTTCCAAGCCTGCATTACATGTATTTTCTTTTCGTCTTGTACAATTTCAACTTCTTGATTCATCGGGATGATAATGCCTTCCTCCAGGTAAAAAACGTTAGTGCTGCTTCCAAAAAAATGTAAGCAGCACTAACAATTTCAATACTTCTAACTAAACTTTAATTGTAAACAGAGGCATTATGATTTCTTAGAAAAACTAGAAGCGCCTGCTACCTTGGCTGATTTCAGTTGCGGAGATCCTTTATAGTTAACGGAACTGGCCCCACTGGCTTCTACGCTGATTTCTTGTTGTACATTGATCTGCACATCCGAAGCACCGGAAGCATTTATTTCAGCTATATCTGCTATTAAATCGTAGCATTTGCAATCAGAAGCCCCACTAATCTGGATTTTAATTCTGCCCACTTTGCCCGTGAGTTTACTGTCGGAAGCCCCCGTTAATACAAACCGTGCATTGTTATATTGAATATCTCCTTTCATATCACTGGCACCGGATAATTTAACCAGTAGATCATCCCCCTTTAAAGCACCCACCAAATTCACATCCGATGCGCCGCTGGCGTCCAACATTTGAAGTGTTGTAATTGAAATGTACGCTTTGGCCTTGGGATCCTTCCATCCGGAGGTCCAGCTGCCCCTAAACGAAATATACAAAGTATTGCCCCTCACTTCGGTAATGATATTATCTCGCATCTCTGTATTTGCAGCGCTAACAGCAACTGCAGATTCTTTACTCTGGGTAACATAAACATCAATCGCACCAGACACTTGTATTCCAGTAAAACTGCCAACTGAACGCTGTTGGGCATTGGCATCCTTTACCAGGTGTTTGGTTTCTTGCGCACTTACACTTAACCAACCGGATATAAAAAGTAAAAGACTGAATAGCTGTTTCATATAATTGTTTAGGAGTAAAACGTAGCGGGACACTAAAAGTTACAACAATACGAAAGAAAAAAACATTCTCCGTATATTTGCAGCTGATCCCGGGGTGCCGGATTAGGCGCAAGCCTTTTCTAGCTGAGATAATACCCGTTGAACCTGAACAGGGTAATGCCTGCGAAGGGAAGGTGCTCGCTCCACTTCTCCATCCGCTACTCCCTGTTCCCATTGTTAACTTTTTAAACAGTTGTTTATGAAAAAGTTGTTGGGAACATTGATTGTAAATTTTGTATCAATCACCCTTTTTGCACAGTTACCCGCCGGCAACTCCATATCCGGTACCGTAAAAGACATCCATTCCAGCCTACCCATACCCGGAGCAGTCGTTTGGTATGGCAGTCATTCTGCAATAACCAATGAATTGGGAAAGTTCACACTTTCAAACAATACAAGTAAAAAAAGTGAACTACTGATTAATGCGCTTGGATATCAATCGGTACAAAAGAATATAGCTACGCAATTACCCAACACGCGAATAGATATTCTACTTTCTTCCGCAACCCATGAGCTACAACCCCTGGAAGTAACCTCCGTTCGTGCAGCAGAAACGGCCCCCTTTGCTAAAACCAATATTAGTAAAGAGCAACTGAAAAAATCAAACCTGGGTATGGATATCCCTATGCTGTTGAATCAGGTGCCCTCCGTGGTAGTAAATGCGGATGCAGGAAATGGGGTAGGATATACGGGCTTAAGAATCAGAGGATCCGATGCCACCCGTATTAATGTTACGCTCAATGGCATTCCCTATAATGATGCAGAAAGCATGGGTACTTTTTTTGTAAATATGCCCGACTTCACTTCCTCCGTAAACAGTATTCAGGTGCAAAGAGGGGTAGGAACTTCCAGCAATGGGCCGGCCGCTTTTGGTGCTTCCATTCACCTTTCTACCAATGAGATCCATGAGAAAGCCTACCTGGATATCAATAACAGCGCAGGATCTTTTGGAACCCTGAAAAATACCATACAAGGAGGAACAGGATTAATCGGGAAATATGTTACAATGGATGGTCGCATCAGCCGCATCGTTAGCGATGGCTATATCTACCGAGCCAGCAGTAACCTGCAATCTTTTTACTTCAGCACACAATTCCGAAAAAACAAATCGAGCCTGCGATTGAATATTTTCTCCGGCAAGGAAAAAACATATCAGGCCTGGTATGGTGTTCCCGAATATTTACTCGCTACCAATCGAACCTATAATCCAGCCGGCACCGAAAAACCCGGTACTCCCTACGATAACCAAACCGACAATTACACCCAAACCCATTACCAACTATTCTTTAATCAGGCGCTCCCCAATAACTGGTCCCTCAACACTTCCAGTTTTGTTAGCACAGGCAAAGGATATTATGAGGAATACAAAGCCAATCAGGCGTATGCAGATTATGGATTACCGAATATTACTATCGGAGGAATTGGATATGCAGAAACTGATCTGATTCGGCAGAAATGGTTGGATAATATCTATGCAGGACAGCTATTTACCCTACAACAAAAAACCCTTAGCAGGGAGTTGACCATAGGAGGCGGAATTACGCGGTATAATGGCAAGCATTTTGGATTATTACCCTGGTTGGAAAAGGGAACCGTTGCAAATAATTACCGCTACTATAATATAACAGCCCATAAAAATGACGGACACTTCTATGTAAAATTGCAGGAAAATCTTGCCGAAAAATGGAAGGCTTTTGCAGATATACAATATCGCCAGGTGCAACATGTAATGAATGGATTTCAGGGTAAGCCCGATTTGATGGTTAACCGGCAACTCTCTTTCATCAATCCCAAAATGGGCATCCACTATCAAAATCAGGGATCACAAGCTTTTTTAAGTTATTCGATTGCAAATAAAGAACCCAATCGCGACGATTTTCAGGCAGGCATACTTTCCCAACCCAAAGCCGAAACATTGCATGATTGGGAAGCGGGCTGGATGAAAAAATCTAGCCGGGGTTATTGGGGAGTTACTTTGTTTTATATGTTGTATAACCAACAACTGGTTTTAACCGGACAAATCAATGATGTAGGGGCTTATACCCGAACCAATGTACCCCGCAGCTATCGCACCGGAATGGAGTGGGAAGCTGGCTGGCAGATAGTTCCCAAACTGCAGGTTAGTGGTAATTTGACTATCAGTAAAAACAAAATCAAATCGTTTACAGAATATATCGATAATTACGATACCGGCAATCAAGATCCCGTGGAACATAATAATACCGACATTTCATTTTCACCAGCGGTTACTGGTTCGGGAAGTATTAACTGGAAACCGATTAAAAGTTTAGAATTAGAATGGTTACATAAATATGTAGGGAAACAATATTTAGACAATACTTCTAATGAGCAACGAAAAATTGATCCCTTTTATGTGCAAGATATTCGCGCAAGTTGGAAGATACCGATTCGTGGATTGCGGGAATGTAGACTGATTGTACAGGTATTTAATTTGTTGAACCAAAACTATCAGCCCAATGGATATACCTATCCGTATATATCCAATCAGCAATTGATAGCCGACAATGCCTATTATCCTATGGCGGGAAGGAATTTTTTGGCTGCAATCAACATTGGACTGTAAGCAAGAAAGTTGCGGTATGTTAACTGCCAATTCTTTCCTTCCAAGCCAGCATACCACCGGTAACATTAATCAGATTGGTGAATCCGAATGATTCTAACATCATGCAGGCCTGTCCGCTGCGGTTGCCGCTGCGACAATAAAAATAAACGGGTTCCTGCTTCCAGTCTTCGATGGGTTCTATCTGCAAAGTTTGCACCTGACCCAGTGGAAGTAATAAACCCCCGATATTAAAATCGGCATGTTCATGGGGTTCGCGAACGTCTACTAAATGAATGGGTTCGCCTTTATCTAATATGGCTTTCATTTCTTCCACAGTGATGGTAGTCATGGGTAATTATTTAGGGATGATAAGGTGAATTGGTAGAATCGGTGGCTACGGGGGCTGTATTGCTGATAAATAAATCCATTAACTGTCCGGGTTTCATTTTATTGGGCAGTTTAAATCCACTCATATCCAAGGAATCGGATAAGGCCGCCGGCGATTGTCGTATGATGAAAGCTGCAGCAGAATCGGTGATGGGTGTAACCGCCACTACAGCACCCAAATTAATGTTCATAGTTTGCAGCATCATTTTGCCTGCTTCAAAAGTGAGTCCCACCAACTGAGGAACTTCTATATCACCCATTCCCTCACCGCTACCTAACACAAAATTGATAACCGTTCCAATCGGTATTTTGGTACCCGGCGCGATGGATCTATCACCCAAAAGCTGCTCCAACACTGCATTGCGGGCAATATCGGGGCGATAGGATATTTCACCCATGCGCAATCCCAAACTGATCAGATACATTTCGGCACTCTTTACAGAAAACCCCGCTAAATTGGGCATTTCAACCTGGGGCGCAACGGTTCGGTTGATGGTTAAATAAATGGTTCTTCCGTTTTTTACGATGGATTCTGCTTCGGGAATTTGACGAACCACTGCTTGTTTGGCCAGTGTATCTATAAATACCGAATCCTGAATAACTACATCAAATCCGGCAGCTTCCAGAGTTTTGGTGGCGGCTAATATGTTTTGTCCGGTAATGGAAGGTACCCGCTGAATTTTCCCATGCCCCGTTAACCACGAAAGGGTGGCAAAGAAAATCAGTACAAACAACAACACCATGCCCAATGCTGCCAGCATATTCACCCAAAGGGGCCTGCAGGTTATATTTTCAATCCATGTTTTCATAATCAAACGCTACTCTGCACAATATTAGGGGTAATCTACCAAAAAATCGAATAAACGAATACGATTCCTATTTGCGAATGGCTTCTTCAATCAGTGATCCGTAAAAATCTTGCAAGTTCCCTCCCATCGCTACAACTTGTTGCGGAATCACACTCGCGGCACTTTGTCCGGGAACCGTATTAACTTCCAGCAAAAAGGGTTGTTGATGCGCATTGCTGTAAATAAAATCAATACGCACTACTCCCCTACAGTTCAATACTTCATAGGCTTTGCGGGCGGCGGCTTCTAATTGATGTTGCATGTTTTCAGGAATATCTGCCGGCGTAATTTCTTTGCTCTTACCCAAATATTTGGCTTCGAAATCGAAGAACTCGTTTTGGGTGATGATTTCTGTTATGGGCAATACGGTGATTATTCCCTGTTGTTTGAATACGCCAATGGTAAATTCTCTACCCACTATACATTCTTCAATCAGAATTTGATTGTCTTCTGCCCAGGCTTTTTGCAGGGCTGCAGAAAGCTCGGCGGGGTCGTTTACTTTACTGATACCCAAACTACTTCCACCATTATTGGGCTTTACAAAAACCGGTAACTGTAATTGATGTAAAATTTGTTCGGGAGATACGGGGGTATGCGCAAACAAATGCAAGGATTTGGCTACTTGTACTCCGGAAAATGCCACTACTGCAACCGTAAATCTTTTATTAAAAGTTAATGCCGAGGTAGCTGTATCACAGCTAGTGTAAGGTATTTGCAACAGATCGAAATATCCCTGTAATTTTCCATCCTCACCGGGTGTTCCGTGAATACACATCAGGGCTGCATCAAAAAAGATGGTGTTACCCTGATAGGTTACGGTAAAATTTTCCTTGTTTACGGGAATGCGTTCTCCCGACTCCGGAACATACCACCAACCGGAAGCATGGATATCAATATAATAAACCTCGTACACAGATCGATTCAGGTTGGCCCGCACCGTTTCGGCACTTTTATAACTGATCTGGGCTTCTGTGCTGAGTCCGCCTGTTACCAGGGCAATATTTTTTTTCATGATAAGCGAATGATAATAAAAAAATCCCGGTGACTTCTTCGGCTGGTAGCAGAAAAAAAATCATCGGGATATAGCGTTCCCTATTATAACAACAGGGATGGCAGGAATTAAATATGCATTTTTGCTTTCTTACCCAGCAATTCTTCTACTGTTTCCTGATATTGTTCATCGGGCACACAGCAATCTACCGGACAAACAGCCGCACACTGAGGTTCTTCGTGAAAACCTTGACATTCGGTGCATTTGTTGGGGGTAATGTAATAGGTGTCTACACTAACAGGAGCATTCCGTTGATCAGCACCAACTACGCTTCCATCCATTAAAGTAAAATCGCCTTTAACGGTAGTTCCGTCGGAAATTGACCATTCAACACCACCTTCATAGATAGCGTTATTAGGACATTCGGGCTCACAAGCACCGCAATTGATACATTCGTCTGTAATTTTGATTGCCATATAAAATGGGTTTGTTGAGTGAGTGAATCTACATTTGTACTCTCAAAAATACGATGGAACAATGATTTTACAAGAACGAATTCAAATAATGTGCGAATTGGGTGCTTATATGCGTTCCTCCGCCCCCGAATGGATGGAGGTTCAGGCCCAGGCAGAGCGGGAAAATACTTGGTTTATTCCCCGTTTTACAACAGCAGCCATCGGGGCCATCACCGATAATATTCTTAGGGAGGAGTTATTAGTTGCCTGGACGGCCAGTTATTCCCTGCCGGATGGGGAGCATGTGCCCAAGAAAGTAGGGTTGGTACTCGCAGGAAATATTCCGCTGGTAGGGTTTTTTGATATGCTCTGTGTATTTATCAGCGGCCATATTGCGGTTATTAAACCCTCTTCAAAGGATAAATGCCTGATAACCCACCTGATTAACTGGCTGATTGCCCGGGATGCCCGGATGGCAGAACGCCTGCAAATTGCCGAAAGATTGCTGGGTTGTGATGCCTATATTGCTACG
The DNA here is from genome assembly GCA_903899675.1 of uncultured Bacteroidota bacterium. Taxonomy (GTDB): domain Bacteria; phylum Bacteroidota; class Bacteroidia; order Chitinophagales; family Chitinophagaceae; genus Sediminibacterium. The sequence goes on from CAIUKP010000386.1 coordinate 6,860, forward strand.
GGCAGTAACCAGTCGGGCCGGTATTTTGATTATTATTTTGGCAAATACCCCCATATTATTCGCAGAAACCGTACTTCCGTTGCGGTACTAACTGGGGAGGAAGGACCGGAATTATTGGATAAGCTGGCCGGAGATATCCAATTGTATTTTGGACAAGGCTGCCGCAATGTCACTCAGATTTGGGTACCGGAGGAATATGATTTCCAACCCCTGCTACAAGCGCTGAAAGCCTATGATTTTGTTATGGATCTGCCCGCTTATAAGCACAATTTCGATTATCATCTAACGCTGCTGATTATGAGTAACCGGTATTATATGTCGAATGAGTCAATTGTGCTTACTGAGCATCCCGCGGCTTTTTCACCGGTTAGTCAGGTACATTATCAGTATTATAGTGCAAACAACCCTCCAACGGCTGTTTTACAGGGGAATGCCGATGTACAATGTATTGTTGGGGTGGGCGGCGTTGCACCGGGTATGGCGCAGTGCCCGGGATTACAAGATTATGCGGATGGGGTGGATAC
>CAIUKP010000387.1 GCA_903899675.1 uncultured Bacteroidota bacterium
GCTATTGAAACAAATCTTTTTGGCCGGATTGGGTGGGATGATAGGAAGTATCCTGCGTTTTTTAGTGGGCATTACTTTCCGCAGTGCGCTTTTCCCCTTCTCTACCCTACTAGTAAATCTTTCGGGTTCCTTACTGATAGGGCTCTTTATGGGATGGTACACCCGAAACGCCATTAGCGGAGATGCAAAAATTTTATTGGTAACCGGTATCTGTGGTGGGTTTACTACCCTCTCTGCCTTATCATGGGAAAACTTACAGCTATTGCAAGAGGGCAAATATGGACTATTGATTGGCTATTCACTGATTACGGTTATCGGCGGATTGGCTTGTGTGGCTATCGGCTATTATATTTCAAAATAAACTTACTATGATACCTACCCATGTATTACACCCCTGGCACGGAGTACCCAGCGGAGAACAATCTCCCCGAGTTGTAAATGCCATTATCGAAATTCCACAAGGATCGAGATGCAAGTATGAGATTGATAAGAAAAGCGGACTATTGAAACTAGACCGGGTAATTTTTTCCTCCTTCCATTATCCCATCAATTATGGATTTATTCCGCAGTCATATGGAGGAGATAAAGACCCATTGGATATCTTGGTAATTACCTCCCTGCCCGTTCAACCCCTTACCCTGATGGAGGCTAAGGTGATTGGGGTTATGCAGATGATAGATGGAGGAGAAAATGATGATAAAATAATTGCCGTTGCTGATAAGGATCCGGGCGTTAATCATTACAACAATATAGAAGAACTGCCTCGCCATTTTTTTGACGAGTTACGGCACTTTTTTGAGGAATATAAAAAGTTGGAAAATAAAACTGTACTGGTGGAAGATTTTGGCGACAAAGCCACTGCCTTGAAAATTATTGAAGAAGCCATACTTTTTTACCAACAGAATTTTGGTAATTCCTCAGCCCAATAGTTATCCTAATTAATCAATGTAAACCAAAATAAATGTATACTTATCTTATTTTAATATTGATTGGGCTGGTTGCCGGATTTATCAGCGGACTCATTGGCATAGGAGGTGGCGTGTTTATTGTTCCGGCACTGGTGATGTTGTTGGGCTATAGTCAAAAAGCCGCACAAGGTACTTCGTTGGGTATTTTGCTATTACCAGTGGGCATTATAGCGGTTTATAAATATTATCAGCATGGATACCTGAATCCGGGCTCTGTATTGGTGATGGCGGGTGCTTTTGTGGTGGGGAGTTTGTTGGGTAGTCAACTCGCTATGAGTTGGAGCGACCAGCTGGTAAAAAAAGCCTTTGCCATCATTTTGCTTATTATTTCCTTAAAAATGCTGGTTTTCGACGATTATATGGCCAAAAGGGAAATGGGGAAAACTAACCATTCAGAGAAAATATACCCAGAAGAAAGAAAAATCCCTTAACCTTATTATCTTTGCAAAAATTCTTGAGGAATGGAAGCCAACACAAGCACTACAAAAGCCTGGATTTATTTCACCATCTGGTTTGTTATCTTAGTATTTTTAATGATATTTTACCGCCAATTCTTCTGGCTGGCATTGCCGGGTGTTTGCACGCACTTTGCCAAGGGTCTCCGTTTATTTTAATCCTATTCTCTCCAACTAATCAAGGGTAGCGCTTAATAATTCTAAGCGTGTGCGTTCGCAGTTCCGTATCCCGATTAATGATACCCCATTGATCAATGGTATCTATACGTACTTTACCAGAAGCATGAATAATTTCATGGTTATTGAGTAAGATGCCTACATGGGTTATGGTTCCTTCTGCATTGTCGAAAAATGCCAGATCTCCGGCACGGGATTCTACTAAAAAACCTACATCCTCCCCTTGCTTTGCCTGGTCGCCAGAATCGCGGGGTAATTTCTTTCCAAAATATCGGAATACCTGCTGACTAAATCCACTACAATCAATTCCAAAAACTGATTTACCACCCCATAGATAAGGAACATTTAAATAAGAAGTTGAGATGGCAACAATATTCGATTCGGAAAAGGGAATACTTCCTGCCGAATGTTCAGTTCCAGAATAGGTAAAATGAGGATCGGTAATTCCCTTCCAGTTGCTGATAGGAACTCCCATTGGTAAATGAATAGCTGCCTCCCGCAGCATACCGATGTTTATGTAGTTGGAGGAGAGTATTTTTGGTTCAATAGATTCAGCGAAAATTGCTAATTCGGTTAACTGGCTTCGCTGGCACCATCCGGTATAGGAATCATACTCGTTTTTCACCAACACAAAATCGCCAGATGATTCTATTAATTGTACGCGTTCACCAAATAACAATTGACTTACCATTTCACTGCGGTGTGCAGCTTCTTTTCGCATGGGGGCAACCGGAACTGAACATATCCAACCAAACATGTTATAATTTTATTACAAGTTATGGAATTTTATTGGGCAAGCATCTTATCTTTAGAACAACAGCAATACTGTGGGCAAAACAGCAGAACACCATATGACCGATGAGGAACTGTTGGAAAAGTTCTACGAGCAGTACGATAATTATTGGCTCGGCATCCTATTACCCCGCTATACCCTACTCTTGTTGGGGGTATGTATGAAGTACCTGAAAAATTCGGAACTGGCCAAAGACATGGTGCAGCAGGTATTTTTAAAAACACTCACCGAACTTTCTAAATATCGGGTAGAATATATCAAAAGTTGGTTATACCAGGTGGCAAAAAATGATTGCCTGATGCACTTGAGAAAGAAAAATATTTACTTCTCCGAACTGCCCGAAACCATTAGCTACTCTGAAGAGGAAGGATATTCATTTTTAGAAAAAGAACAGGGCTTTTTACTGCTCGAAACAGCAATAGACGCGCTGAATCAGGAACAAAAAACCTGCATTACCCTGTTTTATCTGCAAAAGAAAAGCTATATTGAAATTACTGCCAGCACCGGATATAGCCTGCTTTCGGTAAAAAGTCATATACAAAACGGAAAAAGAAACTTGAAGATTATTTTGGAAAAAAAAATGAACCGAGGTTATGAATAATCAAGCGCCAACGGATATGGATCCCGCTGAATTGGATAACGAGTTGTTATCTAAATTCATTCTGGGAAAAGCTACCGAGGCAGAAATTGCGCAGTTGCAGGAGGCAGCCGCTTCCTCCACTCTCCTTCGGGATGCCTTGGAGGGATTACAGAATTTTGAACATTCTGCAGATATACAAATGCTCACCCAACAAATCAATCAGCAATTGGGCCTGTTAACCCACAAAAAGAAACCTGCCCGAATTAAAAAAAGAAGGACTGATAATTTCTGGCCGATTGTATCTGTTTTGTTGGTAATCACGCTGGCTCTTATTGCATTTGTATTGATCCGTTTTTATTTCCCTCCAAAATAAGCCCTTAAAAACGCGTTAATCTTTGAATAAGGGTTGTATGTTCTGGAAATTCGGCTATCAGTTGGTTACGTTCTGCCAATTCGAAATCGGCAAAATCAAATCCCGGTGCCACCGTGCAACCTACCAGGGAAAAAGCAGCACCCGCTTTGGTTTCAGAAGCAAACCAATACCCAGCAGGAACCACCGCCTGAAATACGCCGGTACCATTAGGATCGTTGCTCAATTCAATAACAGCGTAGTCGCCAGTAGCATCATTAATCATATGCACCCATAAAGGATAGCCCGTATAAAAATGCCAGCACTCATCACTTTTTATGCGATGAAAAGCAGAAAAATTACCGGCAGTTATTAAAAAATAAATAGCCGTACTCATCGATCTGCTTCCAGGAAAACGTTCGGGAATGCAGGCTGCATCAATGGTTTCTGGAGATCGGTAATTTTCTTTGTAAAATCCACCCTCAGGATGAGGCAGTAATTGCAGCTTATCCACCCATTGTTTGATACTATTTTCCATAGTTGGTAAGTTACTGTAAATCCAGATTCCATCACAAAAGAACCGTATATTGGGTATTATTTTTAGCCAATGAAAAGAATATTCCTCCTTTCTTTTTTGTGTGGGATGATGCTCATCTCCTGCAAAAGAATGCCTGCTGCTTCTGCTACTTCCAGTAATGCACTACAAACCGGTGCCGAGCAAACCAAACTATATCTCCCCTACCTCAGTGGCAAGCGGGTAGCCCTTTTGGCCAATCAAACCGCTATCATCGGACCGTCGCACCTTGTTGACTCCCTCCGTAAATTAGGGGTAAATATTGTAAAGGTATTTGGACCCGAACATGGCTTTCGTGGAAATGCCAGTGCCGGAGCCAAAGTGGCGGATGAAGTAGATTCGGCAACCGGGATACCACTGATTTCTTTATATGGAGGCAAATCAAAACCCAGTAAAGAAGACCTCGCAGATGTTGATATTATGATCTACGATTTACAAGATGTGGGCTGCCGTTTTTACACCAATATCAATGCCCTAGCCCGTTTAATGGAAGCTTGTGCAGAGAACAATAAAGAACTGCTGATTCTGGATCGTCCCAATCCCAACGGATATTTTGTGGATGGACCCATCCTGGATATGAAGTATAAATCTGGCATCGGCATGTTTCCCATCCCCATCACACACGGACTAACCATCGGTGAATTCGCGGGCATGTTGAATGGAGAAGGCTGGCTGGCGAACGGCGTAACCTGTAAAATAAAAGTGATACCTGTAGCAAACTATACCCATTCGATGCAATACACCCTTCCCGTTAAACCTTCGCCTAATTTGAATAGTCAACAATCCATTATTTTATATCCTTCTCTCTGCCTGTTCGAAGGCACCATACTGAGTCAGGGCAGGGGAACCTATTTTCCGTTTACCGTTCTAGGTAGTCCCCTACTCGAGGGTAAATATCCTTTTTCGTTTACGCCGGTTGGCATCAAAGGCATGGCTGAAACACCCCTGCACATGAACAAGACCTGTTATGGTTTAGATTTAAGAACCGTGAATCCTCGGGATTTGATTAAGCAGAAAAAAATCAATCTGCAATGGATGATCGAACTATACAATGCCTATCCGGAGAAAGAGAAATTTTTCGATTACAAACAAAGTAATCAAATGGGGAATATCGACAAACTGATTGGATACGGAGAATTTAAAGAACAGATTAAACAGGGGATGTCGGAAGAAGCCATTCGCAAAACCTGGGAACCGGGATTGTCTGCTTATAAAGAGAAGCGGAAGAAATATTTGCTCTATGCCGACTAATGATTAACCGGCGCTGTAGCATCCCGCAATAAATAGAGTATAGATCGGTAATTTTTTCCTGCATGTTCCGACAGGGCAATTTCGCAGGTTTTGCCAGATGAGTAACAGCCATCAATTTCAAGACCTTGTAAGGCTTCTATTTCAGCTGCGGTAGCTGCTTCCGTAAGTCCGGGATAATAAAACCCGCGATCACCCGCCATTCCACAACAGGAAGCCTGATGAGGGATCACACATACCTCCGCACAGGCATTTCCAACGGCACGGAATTTTTCTGTTAATCCCATTTTATGCAAACTACAAACCGGATGTAAGGCAATTTGTTTTTTTGGTTGGGTGATAGGTAATCGAGGCAATAGCCAATCAGCCACCAATTCTACCGAATCGATGAATTGTAATTTTTCGAATCGAGAACGATTTTCATCTGTTAAGTAGGATGCACATTGGCGGATTGACTGAGTGCAAGAGGAAACATCTAACACAATCGGCACTTTCCCCTGTTTGCTCCAGTTCCAGCAATCTTCAATGGTTTTATTGATGGTAACCTGATAGGCTGGGTAAAATCCTTTTGACGAAAACAGTTGTCCGCAACAAGTACCCCCGGTTTTATCGGGAATAAACAAAGGCAAATTTGCCCGCTCGCAAAGTTCCTTCATTACGGTAACCGAATCCTGCGAGTCTTCTATATCGCTACCCATCATGCGGGTAATACAGGTAGAAAAATACACGAGTTGATAATCTGCTGGCTGATGGGGCTGAATCCGAACCGGTGCAGTAAGCTGGTGCAAATACAATGGGAAACCCTTCCATCCTTTCCTTACCCATTGGGTAATTCGATATAAAGTAGCTTTACCAAATAACTGGTTAACCAGGTTGCCCATTCGCAAAGCTATTTGCACAGAAGCGGCTACCCAACTGAAATTCCGTGCCACCCAAAGTGAAATGCGATTTTGCAAGGGCGAATGATTTTCACTTCGCAGGCGTTTGATTAAATCACCTGTATTAATGGCAACCGGACAATCCACTGCACACATACCATCTACGGCACAGGTATCCATTCCAGCATATTGGTATTGATCAAGCAATTGCTTGTAATCAGCAGTTTGCTTGTTTGCCTGCAACCGTTTTAAAGAACGTCGCACCTGAATACGTTGGCGGGGTGTAAGGGTGAAGTTGCGGGAAGGACACCGATTTTCGCAGTATCCACATTCTACACAACGATCTACCTCTTCTTCTACTATCGGATTGGTTTTGAGATGTTGAAGGTGGCAGTTTGGATCCTTATTAATTATCACTCCTGGATTAAGGATATGATGCGGATCTACCATTTCCTTTAGTTCGCACATGATTTGAAAAATCTCCTCACCCCATTCCTCTTTTACAAATGGCGCAATTTGTCGGCCAGTGCCATGCTCGGCTTTCATAGAGCCACCATACTTGTGTAAAATGATTTTTGCTAGTTCCTGATTGAAGGCATCGAATATTTTTATGGAAGGCGCATCGTTCACCGACTGTGTAATTAAAAAATGAAGGTTACCCTCTTTTGCATGTCCGAATATGATGGCATTGTGATATCCAAAACGATGAAATAGATCTTGTAAATCAGTAACGGCATTGCCCAAATGTTCTATGGGTACTGCTACATCTTCTAAAATGGCGGTGGTGCCTTTTTTTCTAACAGCTGCTACTGCGGGATAGAGTCCTTTGCGCAGTTTCCATAACTTAGATTGCTGGCTATAATCGGTACTAAATTGAGGCGTGCTTAGTAAGGGAATATTTTCTAACACCGGAATTGCACTTGAAAACAACTGATCTAAGGCTTCTTTGGTAGCAGACTGAAACTCGCATAAAATAGCCGTTGCTTGTTCGGGTAATGCGGCAATTTCGGGTGGACAATCCGGTAAGGGTTCAATTGAACGAAGTGCTGCCCGATCCATCAGTTCCAATGCCTCGGCACCGGTGGACTGAAGCGAAGGGATAGCATTCGCTGCCGAAACAGGGGAATCGAAAAATAATAAGCCCGTTTTTTTATAGGGTTTATCGGGGATGGTATTGAGCACGGCGTCTGCAATAAAGCCTAGGGTTCCTTCTGCACCAATCATCAAGTGACTGAGTATATCCAAGGGATGTTCATAATCAAGCAAAGCGTGTACACTATACCCTACCGTATTTTTAATCCGGTATTTTTTGCGAATTTTCTCCACCAGTTGAGGCTGTTGCAAAAGGCGCTGCTGCAAGGCCAATAGACCGGCAAACAGAGTAGGTTCTGATTGCTCGAACCGCTGATATGATTCAGAATCGGCGGTTTTAAATACTTTTCCGTTCGGAAGCACAAGGGTGATAGATTGCAGGGTATGATAAGCATTGTGCACCACCCCACAACACATACCACTGCTGTTGTTAGATAAGATACCCCCCATCATAGCAGCAGTTATGGATGCCGGGTCGGGACCGATTTTGGTAGCATATTTCTGCAGCGCAATATTCACATGCGATCCAATGGCAGCGGGTTGCACATACACTTGCTTACCCTCTTGTAGTGGTTGAATTTTTTTAAAGGAACGACTGATATCAACCAGAATACCATCGGTAATGGATTGACCGCTCAGACTGGTTCCCGCGGCGCGAAAAGTAAGGGGGATAGTGTGTTCAGTACAAAAACGGAACAGGGCAATAATATCGTCGGTAGTTTCAGGAAACACAATAGCTTTCGGTAGCAAAAAATAAAATCCCGCATCAGCCGCATGGGCATGCCGATCGATCAACGAATCGGTGATCAACCGGGGATGAATGATTTTACCAAGTTCCTGCGCTATTTGCATACTATGAATTAGAAACTATTTTATAAAAAATTAAAATCGTTTTACAACCGGGTTGCCAGTGCCTGGTATAATATTTCAACCGGATGAAACGCAACCACTCCGGTACCATCTTTAATCTGGTGGCGACAACTGGTTCCGGGGGCAACGGTAATTACATCCGACTTTTTATTTCTTACCGCCGGAAATAATACCAATTCACCAATTTTATTACTCACTTCAAAATGTTCTTTTTCGTAGCCAAAAGAACCCGCCATTCC
>CAIUKP010000388.1 GCA_903899675.1 uncultured Bacteroidota bacterium
AATTCTCAGGGGTACTATTATGCTAACTTTTTCCCTGAAATCACTACCGAATTCATAAAAAATCAGGAAAGAAAAAAAATCACCCTTAGCATCGACCTAGGCAAAAATATCAGTTTCGATTCGATCAGTTATGTACTTAAAGACAGTACCCTACAAAAATTAACTGAAGGAGATAAGAAAAATTCCTTGATTAAATACGGAGAGCCATATACCAAAGGAGCCATTAGCAATGATTTAGACCGACTAGTTACTCTCTATCGCCAAAATGGCTATTTTCAATTTACTAGAGAACATATTTTTGCTCATGTAGACAGTCTAGATAAACGCCTTTTTACCCTAACGCTCGATCCACTTGAGCAAATGGAACTCATGGCCATTGCTCGTGGAAGTAGAGAGAAAAGTTCTAGCTGGCCTGTAGCAATCGAAAGAAGAATCAATATGGATTCTGCAGCCATTATTCCCTACAAAATCGGAAAGGTATATTACTATCCCGAAACCCGCATTACAGATTTTACTGATAGTCTTCCCTTTTCAAAAAACTTTTCCGAAACGATACGAGAGAATAGCATCATGCGTTTCCATAAGGGATTATTTGTAGACAAGCCACTTAGGGAAAATACCTTCCTCAACCGGGGTGATTTGTACAACGAAAAAAAGTTTTTCAAAACCCTGAATACCTTCGGCAGAATGGGTGCCTGGCAGTCGGCGGATGCCAAAATATTTATCCGGGATAAAGATACGCTCGATTTTCACTTTTTTCTGGTGCCTGCCATCAAACAGAGTTACTCGATCGATCTGGAAGGAAGTCGCAATACTACAGATATAGGATCGGGAAATCTTTGGGGCTTATCAACCAATCTCAGCTACACCAATCGGAATGTTTGGAAAAGATCTATTCAATCACTCACTTCTTTTAGAACTGGTGTAGAACTAAATATATTGAACCAAAAAAGTGACCCCCTCATACAAACTTTTCATATCAGTTTAGGACAAACCTATGCTTTCCCCCGCCTGATTTTACCAGTAAAAAGTTGGAAACCGCTTCAAAACGTAGATGATAAAAGAACTTTATTAAATGTTACTGGATCATATGTAGACCGCCGAGATTATTACCTGCTGCGCTCTTTGGTATCTAGTTGGGGGTATGAGTGGAAAAAGAAAAATGTTACCTGGTTGTATAAACCCCTAAATGTAGAATTATATACGATAGAGCGGTTTTCTAAACTAGATAGTCTTTTACTTACCAATCCTTTTCTGCAAACCTCCTTTAATGAGGGAAGAGTGATTGGACAAACCATTTCTTATTTCAAGAATATTATATCACCAAAAAATCCCGATAGAAGTCATTTTATCCGCCTCGGCTTTGAGGAGTCGGGTAGCTTATTTGCTTTATTCAATGCCCGATCGAGCCAAATTTACCGGTTTATAAAAACGGAAGCTGAATACCGACAAACCACCAAATATAATAAAGGAAAAAATGCATTGGCCATGCGTGCTTTTGCCGGTGTAGGATATAATTATGGATCCGATTCGCTGATAGGAAATACCTTGCCCTTTTTTAAACAGTTTTTTGCCGGTGGCCCAAACAGTATGCGAGCCTGGCGATTGAGACAACTTGGTTTGGGAAGTTCTATTCAAAGTGATACCATCTCTGCTTCATCTTATCGAGACCGTTTTGGAGATATGCAACTGGAGGCAAATATTGAATATCGCTTCCGATTGGCTTCTATAGGTAGTTTTAAAATTGAATCAGCGCTATTTGCCGACATTGGTAACACTTGGAGTGTAAAACCCATTCCTGGTGATCCGGATGCGCAATTTTCGCTAAAGCGATTGGGTAAAGATTTGGCAATTGCCGTGGGAACTGGCCTCCGATTTGATTTTACTTTTTTCCTGATACGTTTAGATGCAGCTTATAAAGTAAAAGATCCTGCTCGCCAATATAATAATGGGTGGATGAATAGTTTTGCATTAAAAGAAACCAGAGCCAACAGATTACAGGTTGATAATTTTGCATTACAACTGGGTATCGGACTTCCCTTCTAAGGTTCCCGCAGATGCTGCAATCTGTTGTTGCAATTGATCGGGTAACAGGGCATCAGTTACCCTAAATTCACCTATACGGGTTCTGCGCAAACTGCTCATGTAAGCACCGGTTTGCAATAGTTGGCCCAAATCGTGGGCTAAACTTCTAATATAAGTTCCTGTAGAGCATACAATTTTGCAATGCAAAATGGGTAAATCAATTTTAGTTATCTCAAATGAATAAATAGTAACTGGGCGGGGCTCTAGTTTTACTTCAATACCTTTTCGGGCAGAAAGATATACAGGCTTACCGTCTTTTTTAATGGCAGAATGCTGAGGTGGTACCTGCCATATTGCTCCTGTTAGCTGATCTACTGCAGATTGTATAGTTGCGGAGCTTAGATGTTCAAAAGGGGTATGATCGGTTGGCTCACTTTCTAAATCGTAGGTAGGTGTTGTGGCACCCACTGTAAAAGTGGCTTCATATTCTTTCTCCATCCCCATGTACAGATTAATCTCCTTGGTAAATTTTCCTGTGCAAACAATCAGCAAACCTGTTGCCAGCGGATCGAGTGTACCAGCATGACCCACTTTTCTCACACGAGTAAAATTCCTAACCTTTCTAACCACGTCGAAGGAGGTCCAGCCCATCGGCTTATCTAACAAAATCACTTTCCCGGTTAAATAAGGTGTAAGGTATGCAGGAACGTCTTTTTGTTTCATGGCGAATAAATAAGTGCATAACAGGTGACCATGAAAATTAATAGGCCCTGGCGAACATCACCCGCTGAACAGATGGATTACCCGATAAAATACAAGTACCCGCCTCTTGCGGATTATTAAGGGGAATACAGCGAATGGTGGCCTTACTCAATTCCTTGATTTTATCTTCGGTTTCGGAACTGCCATCCCAATGTGCCAACACAAATCCACCTTTATTATCGAGCAATTGCATAAACTCATCCCAAGTATTCGCGTGGGTAGTATGTTCGGTTCGGTACTGAAGGGCCCGGTTATAAAGGTTTTGCTGGATATCAGCTAACAATTGCTGAATATGTTCTGCAATGCCTGCTAAGGGTACGGTCGCTTTTTCACGGGTATCTCTTCGTGCCACTTCTACCACATTATTTTCTAAATCCCTGGCCCCAATAGCCAGCCGAACTGGAACACCTTTTAATTCGTACTCTGCAAATTTCCATCCCGGACGCGCATAATCGGTATCGTCGTACTTAACAGAAATATTAAGTGCTTGCAATAATTGAATAATGGGATGTATGGCTTCATCTAACTGCGCTTTTTGTTCAGGCCCTTTAAAAATGGGTACAATTACTACTTGAATTGGCGCAATGCGCGGAGGCATTACCAAACCCTCATCATCACTGTGTGCCATTACCAGGGCACCAATTAATCGGGTACTTACGCCCCAACTCGTGGCCCACACATATTCGAGCTTGTTGTCTCGGTCGCTGAATTTTACATCAAACGCTTTGGCAAAGTTTTGACCTAAAAAATGTGAAGTTCCTGCCTGTAATGCTTTCCCATCTTGCATCAACGCCTCTATGCAATAAGTATCTTCTGCACCAGCAAATCTTTCATTGGGTGTTTTCACACCTTTAATAACTGGCAGTGCCATCCAGTTCTCTACAAAATCGGCATACACATCCAGCATTTTGGTAGTTTCAATTATGGCTTCTTCCTTAGTTGCATGAGCGGTATGCCCTTCTTGCCATAAAAATTCTGCAGTCCGCAAAAATAAACGGGTACGCATTTCCCAACGCACCACATTGGCCCACTGATTTACTAATATGGGCAAATCGCGATAAGATTGTATCCAGCCTTTATAGGTGTTCCAAATAATTGCTTCACTAGTAGGCCTTACCACCAATTCCTCTTCTAGTTTTGCATCAGGGTCTACCATCAGTTTTCCAGGGGCAGATGGATCGGATTTTAAACGATAATGAGTAACCACCGCACATTCTTTGGCAAATCCTTCGGCATTTTTTTCCTCGGCTTCAAATAAACTTTTGGGCACAAACAGCGGAAAATATGCATTCTGGTGACCAGTTTCTTTGAACTTTTTGTCTAGCACGTCCCGCATATTTTCCCATAGGGCAAAGCCATAGGGCTTGATAACCATACATCCGCGAACAGCACTATAATCGGCCAGATTCCCTTTAATAACCAAGTCGTTATACCACTGTGAATAATCCTGCTCCCGGGATGTAATTTCCTTACTCATATATAATTTTGTTTATATTTTTGTGAAGCTAACAATTGTTGGCATGACTTTTGTATTTGTTAAAATAGCCCCAATATTGGGCAAATGTAATTAACTTTATTCCATCTCTAAAACCGCCTTTATGAAACAGCTAAGTTTTCTTACAATTGGGCTAGTGCTTTTGTTATCATCCTGCAGCACTGCTTATCGGGCCGGACAAACACCCGATGATGTTTATTATTCACCCGGAGCTGTAACAGGAGGTGAAGAAAGGGTTAAGAAACAAAAGAGCAGAGATGATCAACAATATCAGGAATACATCAGTTCACAAGATGATGCCTACTTGCGCAGAAAAGTAACCAATCGCAGTCGCTGGTCTTCCATTGATGATTTTAGCTACTGGAATGATTGCCGCTATAATTTCTTCCCTTCTACTTTTAATTATTATAATCCATATTTCAGTTGCTATACTTGCAACACATTCAATCCAATTTACGGGGGACATTATTTTGGAGGCGGATTTGCCGGTGGAATTGGTTATATGCCTTCCTTAGTATGGAACAATCCCTATTATACCTTGGTGCACTATGGTAC
>CAIUKP010000389.1 GCA_903899675.1 uncultured Bacteroidota bacterium
GAGCAGGGTAGGGGATTACCAGTTAGAAAAGATACGGTTAAAAATATCATCCGTAAGTGTTTTAACGGCCTCATCGGCAAGTTGGGCTTCGGCTACCGTAAAGGATTGACTAGCAGGATAATCAAAACTTCTGCTCACATCAAACTCTTCCAATTTATTGGTTTTATTATTCCGCCAGGTCATATGAACAGAAATAGTTAAACGGTTGGTATTCGCCTGCAACGAGCTAACCCCAACGGTTTGACTACCATCATAGGTGGTTATTACTCCATTAATAACATAATCTGCTTCATCGTTGTTGGTGCGGGTTAATTTAGTAGCCGAAACAATCTTCTGTTGAATCTTATCAGTGAGTTTGGCGGCAAATTGTGGATTCACATACCGGGCTTTATTATCGATATATCCAATTTTGATAGTTTTAATTGAGGGATCAATTGAGGCATCATTAAATTTATAAATACCACAGCCAAAAGTTAAAAATAAAATACATGCAATTATTGCACCGATAAAACCTCGATGGAATGGCAAGTGTCTGATAATAAATAGATGATTCAGATTTTTATTCTTCAATATCATATTCTTTTAATTTTCGGTATAGGGTTCTTTCACTAATACCCAAATCGGTGGAAGCATCTCTTCGCTTTCCTTTATGCTTTTTGAGTGCTTTTAAAATCAATTCTTTCTCTTTATCCATAATGTTCAAAGATTCTTCCACTTCCACATGCTGATGAATATCATCTTCATGTAACAATACAGGCTGATGTGAGATAGCAGCAGGACTAAGCATAGCCGGATTTGAATTCACATTAGTTACTAAGGTAGGTTCAGTGATCTGTTGCATTTCACCCATCAGTCGTTCCCTCGCTTCTTTGATTGCAGATCCTTGTAAAGTAGGGTTTTGCAAAATTTCAAGAAACATTTTCTTTATTTCTGTAACCTCTTTCTTCATATCGAAAAACAACTTGTATAATATCTCGCGTTCATTGGCAAATTCACCTGCAGTGCTGGCCGAGGAAGAGAGCATCGGTAAACGGGAAGTATTATTTTCTGGTAAAAATTTCTTCATCTCGGCACCTGAAATCAATTGATGTAAACTCAACACAGAAATTTGTTCGGCAATGTTTTTTAATTCCCGAACATTACCCTGCCAATTGTGGTTTATCAACAGATTCTTAGCCTCTTCATCCAATTGAACCGGCGCTGTTTTGTATCGTTCCGCAAAGTCAACTGCAAATTTTCGGAACAATAAACTGATATCCTCTTTCCGATCCCGCAGCGAAGGAACTCGAATGGGAACGGTACTTAATCGGTAATACAAATCTTCCCTGAATTTTCCGGTACGAGTAAAATCTAATAATTCCCGATTGGTAGCTGCAATTACGCGTACATCTGTTTTTTGCACTTTAGAAGAACCAACTCGAATATATTCACCGGTTTCGAGTACGCGTAATAAACGGGCCTGAGTACCTAAAGGCATTTCACCGATTTCATCCATAAATATGGTGCCGCCATTTACTGTTTCAAAATACCCCTTTCTACTTTCAACGGCTCCAGTAAAAGCTCCTTTTTCGTGTCCGAACAACTCCGAATCAATGGTACCTTCGGGTATTGCCCCACAGTTTACGGCAATAAAGGGATTATGTTTTCGGGCCGATAGGGCATGAATGATTTGAGAGAAAACTTCTTTACCTACGCCACTTTCGCCTACAATCAATACTGTTAAATCGGTTGCAGCCACCTGAATGGCGGTGCTAAGGGCATGATTCAATGCTGGAGAATTTCCAATAATGCCAAACCGATTTTTTATACTTTGAATATCCATCTGAATAATTTAATCAAGCTATTTTTTCTCCTACCTGAATTCCCTTTAAGGTTCCGGAAGTGCATTCGGTAATATGAATGTGTACATAATCTCCTTTTTGGGTATTAGGCATTTTTGCAAAAATCACCATCTTATTATGGGTTGTTCTTCCCTGCCATTCGGCATCACTCTTCTTAGAATCTCCTTCAATCAATACTTCCCAGGTGCGGTTAACATCTTTTTGCATGCTTTCTAATGATTGTATTCGATGCAAATCAATGATTTCTTGCAGTCTTCTCTTTTTTTCTGGCTCCGGAACATCATCCTGATATCTTCTTTCGGCTAAAGTTCCCGGACGTTCACTATAGAAATACATATACGCCAAATCGTATCGGCATTGCAGCATTAAATCGAGTGTTTGCTGATGATCTTCTTCGGTTTCAGTGCAGAATCCTGCAATGATATCAGTACTGATACCACAATCAGGCATTACTTCGCGAATTCGAGCAATTTTTGATAAATACCATTCCCGGGTATAGGTTCTGTTCATTAATTGCAAAATACGATTGCTACCACTTTGCACCGGAAGATGAATATACTTACAAATATTTGGATAGCGGCTCATCGTTTGTATTACTTCTTCTGTAATATCTTTTGGATGTGAGGTGCTGAAACGTACTCGCAACTTCGATGAAATCAAAGCAACTTCGGCTAACAATTGCGCAAAAGTGATTGGAGTAGCCGTTGGTCCATCTACCCAGTGATAGCTATCTACATTCTGCCCCAATAAGGTAACTTCTTTATATCCAGCGTTTACCAAGGCACGGGCTTCCGATAGGATAGAAGGTAAATCGCGACTTCTCTCTCTGCCTCTCGTAAAGGGAACTACACAAAAGCTGCACATGTTATTGCAGCCCCGCATGATTGAAATAAAAGCGGAAACCCCATTTGAGTTTAAGCGAAGGGGAGCAATATCCCCATAAGTCTCTTCCCTACTCAATAATACATTTACTGCCTTATTTCCTTCTTCTGCAGCCAAAATTAAATCGGGTAAGGTGCGATAAGCATCCGGACCAACCACCATATCTACTAGTTTCTCTTCCTCCAGCAACTGCTCTTTAAGTCGCTCCGCCATGCAACCTAAAACACCAATCAAAACACCCGATCGGTGGTTTTTTACATGCCGCAAATGCATAAGCCTTTTGCGAATGGTTTGCTCTGCCTTATCTCGAATCGAACAGGTATTGAGTAAAATCAACTGTGCATCTTCCGGCTGTGCGATAGGTCCGTACCCCTCTTTCATCAACAATGAAGCAATCACTTCACTATCAGCAAAATTCATCGCACAACCATAACTCTCAATATAAAAATGCTTAGAAAATACTTGCCTTTCTTGGTTAATCAAAAATACTTCCCCTTGCCGGGCCTCATCATGAACTTGCTCTAGTGTTGCCGTTTTCATCCAGTACAAAAAATTTTCACAAAAATAGTCAATTATTAGTTCAAGTGTCAATTTGTCAGCATCAAAATGACTATACTGACTATAATTAA
>CAIUKP010000390.1 GCA_903899675.1 uncultured Bacteroidota bacterium
AAATCAGCTGATGCTGTAAGATGACAAAAAAGTGCGACCCAGGGAATGAAAACTAGCTAATTATTAAAAATCACATAGCAGGATTACAGGAACATTCAACAGCTTCTGTATTACAATCAGTTAACTGTGTAATTATCACAAAAGTTAACATTACAGCTGCAAAAAAGATTTCCGCATAAATTTTACTGATTAATAACTTCCCCAGAAGTTTTCTTGTGCTCTGATCTCTGCTCATCCTCATCATCCATCTTTGGTCCCTGCTTCACCTTACGCCAATCAATATATCTATTAAACCGCTTCATCGCTTTATCCCAATCGAAAACTTCCTGACTTGGGAATTCGAAATAATAGGGACTGAAATCGGGTTCATTGGTAAAAAAATCTGTCAATAAGGAAGCTGTAATATCATATTGATTTACATAAGGTACTCCCAAAATATTATAAATCACTTTTAGAATAGACCCAAAATTTGCATGCGTATGCGATACATAATTTTTCTTTACATAAGGGCCTGCCATCATTAAAATACTTCTGTGTGCGTCAATATGATCTACTCCCCCTTGCGGATCGTCTTCTGTAACAACAACCAACATATCCTTCCAGTAGGGAGTTCTACTTAAAAAATGTAACAACCTTCCAAGTGCTAAATCATTGTCAGCTACATAGGAATGGGTAAATGGATATCCATCTTCCGGGCGCGGACCTGCAGTATGGTCATTGGGTAACATTACCGTTATCAATTGAGGAAGACTATCCTTCCCATTTAACCATTTCTTACTAAATTCCTCTTCAAATTGTTTCATTCGAAACTGATCGGGTATATTGGTATTATATCCTGCGAAATTGTGCGAGGTTTTTTCCCATACTCCTTTCTGCATAGGAACCATTACTATATGGGATGCGCCTGTGGCTGTATCTATCCAATCTTCCCGCACATGCGCAGTTTCATTAGCTTGTCCGAAATTATAATAACTAATTTTTTTTCTATCCAAAGCTTCCCATAATCCCCCAATTTCTCCATAATCTTCAGGATCCATGCTTCCAGTAGACCCTGGGAAACGCCGCCCTGGTGCTTCTGAGAAATAGTCGGCAGTTTTCTCAGTACTAGAATTTGCTTCTACCCATTCATTTGGAATTACTCCCATCATCCAGTGATGCCCATGAATAGAAGCATCACTATCACAATAAAAATTATCGCTCAACGAAAATTGACGGGCTATTTTAAGATGATTGGGTGAAACATTCACATTCATCGCACGTCTATTTTTACCAATAACATTTACGCCTACCCCAAATCTAGCTAATGTGTTATCTCCCTGAACGCCATTCATTTGTCCGAAAACTTCATCAAAAGTTCTGTTTTCTTTGGTTACATAAACAATGTGCTTGATAGGGCTTACTTTACTTCCAGGCAATACTGGCAAAGGTGTATTGTCTGGCGCTTTATTAACTATAAACGTTTGATCAATAACCTGATTAGTATATTTAACTAGTTCGGTAGAGTCTGGATTGTTTACAATCTGAAAGGTACCCAATTGGATGTCACCGATATAAGTACCCTGAATAGGCGCTAAAAAACCCTTTCCCCCATTGGGTCCAGCACCATAACCTCTACAGGATGTTATAAATAACTTTTGATTGTCGCCAGAAATCCGAACCCGGGTAGTTCCCCATCCTGTAGGAATTAAACCCACCGTTTGATCAGTTGCTAGATCAATTTTTGCAACTGCGTTTAATCCTAATAAGGCTACATAAACAAATCGATTGTCTTTAGACAAATCAATACCAAATGGCAAGGTTCCACGAAATTTATCAATTGACTTATGTACACGAATTGGAATATGCTTTACTATTTTACCCTTTCTATAATCAATCACTGCTATATTATCATTGGTAGCATTGGTAACATAAGCATATTGTGCATTGATGGCAACCGAATTAGGACTAGCGCCACCAATTACTTCTGCATCCTCTACCAACTCACCCAATAACATCCCTGTCTTTATTTTAGCACTGATATTATTTTTTTTCAGGTCTATCACAAAAACACTCATAGCTTCTGTACTATTAGGATCGCCTAATCCTGGAATCTTTTTGCCTTCTACTTCAGTTCCTTCTCTGGAGGCCTTTGTATTATTTCCATAGGGATGCCAAGGGATATATTGGCTTTGAATATTCTCAGGGGTTGTTCCGGCTACCAGTGGATAGCTATACATGCCCACATTTGCTACAACGGCCGTTTTACCATCTGGAGAAACTGCCAAACCAAAAGGTTGCCGGCCAGTTGGAATAGAGGCAACTATTTTTTTTGACTTCAAATCAAATCTTACCAATCTAAAATTTCCACGATCTAATACCAATAATTCATCTGAGTCTGGAATCAATGCCAGGTCGCTGGTAAAACTTCCTGTGAATTTTTGTTTATTAAAAATGCCATCTAATAAAAGGGTATCTATTCTTTTATTCTCTGCATAATCATAAATAATAACCGACCCAGCATCCCCCCCACTCAAATAAACCCACGGCTGCTTGGGGTGAAATGCCACCCCCAAAAAGGAACCTTTCTGTAATGGTCCCTTATCTTTTGCTCTATAATCTGGAACTCTTTTAACTGACTGAGAACTAAGGTCGATTATTGAAAAAACATTTTCATGCAAGGTAATAGCTACCCGCTGATCTGGAGAAATGGCCATTCCAAAAGGATCATGGGTTATTCGTAAAGTGGTTCCTGCAGGACGAATATACCGGCCGCTGGGTAAAACAGTATGTTGTTGTAAATCAATTTTACTGAATTCTTTATAACCAGGTACGGTTAAATATTCTACCAATTTTTCAGTTTGAGAAAAAAGGGTAGAGGAACTTAATAAAAAGGCAATTGATATATAGATTTTTTTCATATGCTAAAGTATAAGTAAACTTAAGTTATAATAATAAGTTGGTCGAAAAACGAGTATTAAGTTAAAGTTAAGCGGCAATAAACTAGGCAGAATAGGTTTTTGTCTTTTCTAGCGGCCTCAGAAAAAAAGAGATACCTTTTACATTCAAAATTGAATACAGTTTCTAAGAATTTTTATTACTTACGTAATTGATCAACATAATCAACAGATACCTTTTCTAAACTTGAAAGAATGGGCGCTAATACAAAAGGCATTCGCTGGAAAAAGAAAAGGGTGATTAATTTTCTTTTTCTATCAACCATAAACGCAGTATTAAATGCCCCTCCCCAAAAGAAACTACCTTCAGATGCATGATTGATGGATATGCCTTTTGCTGTTGTTAACCCAACTCCTAGTCCAAAATTATTCACTGAAGGAAATCCTGCAAAAATGAAAGTTTTATTACCCAACTGATTTTTCCAAAATTCTTCCAACATAGCTTTTCCGATTATTTGCTGCTTACCCAATTTACCCTCATTTAGCAAACATTGTAAAAAGCTAGCATAATCAGATGTGGTTGAAACAAGCCCTCCAATAGCCGAAAAATAGTGCTCACTTTTTTTCAACGGGTAATCAATAGGTGCTATTGTTTCGTTTACTACTTGTAAACTATCCGTTCCTAATTTAGTATACACTTTAACCAATCGATTGGCTTTATCTGCCGGAAGATAAAAATAGGTATCACCCATGCCAAGCGGATAAAATATATTTTTCTGTAAATACTTATCGAGTGATTGGCCGGAGCATACTTCGATTAACCTTCCCAATACATTGGTACTAAGGCCATAGCTAAATCGTTCCCCCGGTTGATGAACTAAGGGCATGCGTGCAATCTGATTTACTTCCTCCTCCAAAGAAGCAAAGTGATTGTTCAATCCACCAGAGAGTTGATACTTTTCAAAAGCCCATTTATACGCCGGATATTCATCCGCCGATGATATCCCCGATTGATGTGTTAATAAATCACGAACAGTTACTGACCTAATTCTATCCACCAATTTACCAGTATCCTTTGGGTTGGTAAATACTTTTTGATTACCAAAAGCGGGAATATATATCTCAATAGGGTCGTCTAAACGAATTTTTCCTTTCTCCACCAACTGTAATACAGCAATTGAAACAATGGCCTTTGTATTAGAAGCAAGCCGAAAAATAGCTTTCGGCTGCATAATAATTTTTTTTTCAATATCAGCATAACCATAAGCTTTATCTACTATAACCTGATTTTGATGCCGAACATATGCTACCCCTCCCGAAATATTTTTTAAAGCAATTTGTTGCAATATGATACTGTCTACCGCTGGGATACTTTGGCTATAAATGCTGCTAACTGAGAAAAAACTATATCCTACATAGCTTACAACCGAAAAACGTTGAATAAAATTTTTCATGAAAAAACAAATGGTAAATAAACACTTTGCCTTACAAAATTACTTCAATTTATACCAACCTGAATAAGTACTTGTGGCATCTAACTGAATTTTTTGCTGAAGAACGATTTCGTTATTCAGCAACTTTGTCATTACTAAAGTCTGCTCTTTTAATAACAAGTGGTTATTTACAAAAACACTAAACTGTATATCTCTTTCGTGTATGAGGAATAACTTTTTCGACCAGGTTTTACCAGTAAACTCTCTTATACAATAATTTCCTTCCTCATTGGTATACGATATTTGGCAAAAAGTAGAAAAACTTACTTCCACTTGTAATTCTACGGTAATTTCAGGCTTTATTTCAATTAATTTTTTATTTGTAATACTATTAATCCATTCCTGAAAGGCAATCTTGAGGGTAGACATACCTGTAATTTTAGTGTAAAGTACAGGTACACTTTTAACACATTGTTACCAATAAATTATTTTTTTAGTTTTAGAATACTCAGTTCTCGAAAATAAGTCATAATACTTTGTAC
>CAIUKP010000391.1 GCA_903899675.1 uncultured Bacteroidota bacterium
CACTTTAATATATCGCTGATGATTTCAGCCTGAACGGTAGCTTTAACCGCCGCACCAAAACTGAATACTCCATCCTTATCTACCATCAATACATCACTGAACGATACTTTGTCGCCCGTTTTGCCCGGCAGATGCGGAACATACAAACTTTGACCTTCTTGTACTTTAAATTGCTGACCTGAGATTTTAACGATTGCTAGCATAACTATCCAAAATTAGGACGGCAAAGGTAACGATTTTCGGGAAATCGTCAATATTTTTTCTAATTTCCCTACCTCTTTTTTTAAATATCCCCCAAAATTCGTACAATCTTAATAAACGACTGAAAATAAACTATTTATGCACAATTGGATTTGGGAGGGTTAAAATGGGGCAAAAACTTACCAAACATTCTGTCTATTTTTGTTCACTCATATTTTTTCCATGCATCTGAACTTTACTTCCGCCCTGGCTCGTCCATTCGCCGGGTTTATATATAAGTCCATTAAAAAAGGGATGAATACTGCCGCGGAAGACCAGCACCGAATTTTGGCTAATCTGATACAATCTGCCCAAAAAACCGTTTTTGGCACCAATCATGCCTTCAAAGATATTCATACCCATGCCGAATTTGTTCAATCAGTTCCCATCCGCGATTACGAACAACTGAAACCGTATATCGAATTAATTAAAGAAGGCAAGGCAAATGTACTTTGGAAAGGCAAACCTCTCTATTTTGCCAAAACCAGCGGCACCACAAGCGGGGTTAAATATATACCTATCTCTAAAGACTCTATCTCCAACCATATCCATGGCGCCCGAAATGCCATACTTTGTTATATTGCCGAAACGGGTAAATCTGCTTTTACCTCCGGAAAAATGATTTTCTTAAGTGGCTCCCCTGAACTAGAAAGGGTGGGGGGCATCCCAACCGGGCGGCTCAGTGGCATTGTAAATCACCATGTACCCGCCTACCTGCGCTCGAACCAGTTACCTGCTTACGATACCAATTGCATTGAAGATTGGGAAACCAAACTAGATCAAATTGTTGCCGAAACTATTCACCAACCGATGTCGCTCATCAGTGGAATTCCTCCGTGGATGCAGATGTATTTCGACCGGCTAGAAGCAAAATCTGGTAAAAAAATAGGTAACCTGTTTCCGCAATTCAGCTTAATGATTCAAGGCGGTGTGAACTTTGCACCCTATCAGCAAAAACTATTCAACAGCATTGGACGCCCCATTGATACCATCGAATTATACCCTGCAAGCGAAGGATTCTTTGCTTTTCAGGATAGTCAATCCGAACCTGGCCTATTGCTTAATACCAACAGCGGAATTTTTTATGAGTTCATTCCCGTAAACGAAGTTTTCAACTCGCAACCCACCCGACTCACCCTCGATCAGGTATCTATAGGTGTGCAATATGCCCTGGTTATCAGCAGCAATGCTGGCTTATGGGGGTATTTGGTGGGCGATACGGTTAAGTTTGTAAGTACCCAACCCTATCGCTTAGTAGTTACCGGACGAATTAAGCATTTCATTTCTGCTTTTGGAGAACATGTAATTGGCGAGGAAGTGGAAAAAGCAATGGATACCGCTGTAAAAATTACCGGTGCTCGTATCACTGAATTTACGGTTGCACCCCTGATTAACGCTTCCGAGGGCAAAAGTTACCACGAATGGCTAATTGAGTTTGAAGAGGAACCTGCCGATTTTGCAGCCTTTATAGAATTACTCGATCAGGCAATGCGCGAACAAAACGTGTATTACGATGATCTAATAAGCGGGAATATTCTCGATCGGTTACATGTTACCCGCATTCAAAAGGATGGTTTTATTCAATATATGAAGTCCGCCGGAAAACTGGGAGGGCAAAATAAAGTTCCCCGATTGAGTAACGACCGCCAATTGGCAGATGCCCTTCAACCCTATATTTATTCATAATATTATCAAACGCTCCAAATTTTCGGCGATATTGCTGTAAATTGTCACCTTTGAAAGGTAGAAATGACGAACAAACCCAAGAAAAGAATTGCCATATTTGGTTCCACCGGTTCAATCGGTACCCAGGCCCTGGATGTAATTGCCGCTAATCCCGAACTTTTTTCGGCGGAAGTGCTTACAGCTATGACGAATGATGCGCTGTTAATTAAACAGGCACTGGCTTTTCAACCAGCGATTGTGGTAATTGGCGACGAGAAAAAATATCCCCTGGTAAAGGAAGCCCTTTCCGGCACCGATACTCAAGTATATTGTGGTGAAAAAGCGCTGCAGGAAGTTGCTTCCATGGATGTATATGATATGATGTTAGCTGCCATTGTTGGTTATGCGGGATTAAAGCCCACTTTAATGGCTATTGAAGCAGGTAAAGCGATTGCACTGGCCAATAAAGAAACCCTGGTGGTTGCGGGTGATATTATTATTCGCAAAGCCATGGAATTTCGTGTTCCGATTATACCAGTAGACAGTGAACATTCAGCCATCTTTCAATGCCTGATAGGGGAGGGAAGAAATAAAATAGAGAAAATTATTTTAACGGCCAGTGGGGGCCCTTTCTTAGGTCGCAAGCCCAACTTTCTCATGAATGTTAAACGCGAACATGCTTTGCAACACCCGAACTGGAGCATGGGCGCTAAAATTACCATCGACTCGGCAACTTTAATGAATAAGGGATTGGAAGTAATTGAAGCCCGCTGGTTATTTAACCTGAAACCAGAACAAATACAAGTGGTGATTCACCCACAAAGTATTATTCATAGTATGGTGCAATTTGAAGATGGCAGCATCAAAGCGCAAATGGGATTGCCAGATATGAAGCTGCCCATTCAATATGCAATGGCTTTTCCACAACGGATTCCAAATACTTTTCCTCGGTATAATTTTAAGCAGCCCCAAATGCTGCAGTTTGATGAACCGGATTTAAAAACATTCCGAAGTTTGGCACTCGCCTTGGAAGCTATGAAACAGGGCGGCAATATGCCCTGCATCTTGAATGCTGCCAATGAAATTGCCGTATATGCTTTTTTAAAAAACCGGATTGGATTTTTGGATATGACTGAAGTGGTTGAAAAAACCATGTTTAATGTAGCCCATATTGTAGAGCCAACCCTAGAGGACTATTTTGAAACTGATGGCGAGGCACGTACCTTTGCAGCTTCTTTGATTCAAATGTATTAATCGAATTATTCTTTTTCTGAAAGTAAATTTCTAACATGACTTTATTAGCAATCGACTGGGCCAGTGTAGGAGTGAAAGCTGCTCAATTTGTTTTATCTTTTTCCATACTCGTAGTGCTGCACGAGCTGGGGCATTTTTTGCCTGCCAAATGGTTTGGCTGCCGCGTAGAAAAGTTTTACCTGTTTTTTGATCCCTGGTTTAGTTTGTGGAAAAAGAAAAAGGGGGAAACTGAGTATGGACTCGGTTGGATTCCTTTTGGTGGCTATGTGAAAATTTCGGGCATGATTGATGAAAGCATGGACACCGAACAATTAAAACAGCCTGCGCAGCCTTGGGAGTTCCGTTCTAAACCGGCCTGGCAGCGTTTAATTATCATGCTGGGTGGGGTAGTAGTGAATGTTATTTTGGCTATTGTAATTTTTATAGGCATTACCTGGTATTATGGAGAAGAGCAATTGCCAGTAAAAAATATTCCTTATGGATTACATGCAGATGCATTAGCAAAAAGTATCGGAATGCAGGATGGGGATAATGTAATGGCTATCGATGGTAAGCCAATTGAATATTTTGGTACCCTTGAGTCGGATATTATTTTTAAGAAAGCGAAGAACTTACAAATTCAAAGAGGAGATTCGATGGTTACCCTTTGTATTCCCGAAGGGTTTACCAAAAAATTGATGGCCAACCGCCGGGCCGGTTCGATGGTCTCACCTCGCTTTCCGATAGTGATTGATTCTGTTTCTAAAGAAGCGGTATTTACGGTTAACCGTTTGCAAAAAGGTGATGCCATCATTGCTTTTAATGGGGTACCTACTCCGTATTATCAAGACCTTACCCCTTTGAAAGAAAAGTATAAAGATTCGATTGTTCAATTAACCGTATTACGAGGCACGGATACCTTGCCTATTCGGGTATTGGAAAAGAGTAAGGGCTCAATTGGATTTTTTCCTAAGCAGCCTTTCACTTACATGAAAACAATCACTACGCGGTATACATTATTACAATCTATTCCCATTGGATTTACGCATACCTGGGAAACCCTCGGTAGATATGTAACTGGCATCAAGCAGTTGTTCACTGGCGAAGCTGCTGTTAAGGATTCACTGGGTAGTGTAATTAGTATAGGCAATACCTTTCCCGGCATTTGGGATTGGGAGCGTTTTTGGACGCTTACTGGTATATTTTCTATAGTACTTGCATTCATGAATGTGCTACCCATTCCTGCATTAGATGGGGGACACGCTTTATTTACCATCTATGAAATGATTACGGGAAAGAAACCCAGTGATAAATTTATGGAGTATGCTCAGATTGGCGGTTTTGTATTGCTGATGTCTTTAATGGCATATGCATTGGGGCTGGACGTTTGGAGGATATTCAAGTAGTGCTTGTAACAGATTGTATTACAAGTAGTTAGTCGATTTTTATCGAAAAATTCTGCAATAATCGTATATTTGCAATTGGCTTCAGCCTACTATGGGGTCGTATTGGTTTCGACAGCATAGGTTACGTTTGGTGTAAGCATGCAGTGCGTTGGATAATTAGCACTTAAATCTGAATACCCGAACCTCAAATGGCAATACTCAGTATGCCATGGCTGCTTAATCAGTGATTAAGTAACCATTTGGGCCGCCGCACAGGTTGTTCGCTTACCAGGTGCCGCCGCCGACTCAAAACAAAAGCGAATGCTGGGGCAGAAGGCTGTGACTACCCCCTAAGACCATCCAGCTAAGTTCTTCATAGGTTTGTTCATTTCCGGTGAAGTTCCGAAAAGCAATAATGAAATAAGCATGTAGAAAGCTAATGGTAGCGATGTTTGGACAGGGGTTCGACTCCCCTCGACTCCACAAAAAAACCTGCAATCAATTTGCAGGTTTTTTTATGCTGTATGCTTAAATTTATTACTTACCAACCAATCGTTTTAAAATTATTCGAAGTAAAGAAATAGGTAACTACTCGTTCAATTACTACCACCACTAGTAATGTAATTACGCCTGCTGTGCTGATGCGTAACAATAATTCGGAACCTGGCCCCTGTGAAGCACGAATTCCCCAGAGTGCCCATGCAACCGTGAGTGCAAAACCGGCTACTCGAAAGCGCAATAAAATAAACAAAGCCAATACAATTGCAATGGTAATCATAATCGCACTCCAAATATCCTGTTCTAGCGGACCACCCTGCCAGCCTGATTTTACCAGATAAGCAGTGATATTAGCTATGGTGGCTACGCTTATCCAACCCAAATACACCGTAAAGGGCGCACCTAATAAAAACTGAAGGTGAAGTGGAAAAGTTTTCAGTTTATCTTTTCCTTTTTGAAATACCTGTAGTAAACTGAATAGCATCAATAACATCACCACCACACTGGCTCCTGCCATCAAATAGTGCCAACAAAGTATCCAGGCAATATTCAATACACAACTGAGCAAATACCAACTATTGATTGCACTGATGTAAGCATGTGCCTTATGTTCGGCAAAAGGTTGATAAGCAGCGAATACAGTAATTGTTATTGTATACAATAAAAGCAGTAAATAAATCAATCCCCAAATGGAAAAAGTAAAGCCAGCGGGAACAAAATAATTAGGATAGAGGGCAGATATCTGACCTGTATTGTAACCATTGATGGGTAAAATATTGGCCAGTGCATTCACCATCAACACTGCAAAAAATGCAATCCAATTCAGTATAATTGTTCCACGGGTGGGTTTACTCATTTTACATATTTTTTAAACCAATTGATATGGGCGTTGAAGCGATGTATAATGTAACTGGGAACACTTAACCCATGGTGCTGATTCGGATATATGATTAGCTGCGTTGGAATTCCTTCCGATTTAAATGCCTGATACATCTGTTCGGCACCAACCACCGGCACATTAAAATCATCCTCACTGGCCATAAATAGGGTAGGGGTTTTGATCTGCTTTACCTTAAAGAAAGGATACGATAAGTTGAGCCATTTTTGCTGATTTTCCCAAGGTTTTCCCAATTCGTTTTCGTATTGAGTTATGTATTGGTCGGTTCCATAAAATGATAAGGTTAATGAACTACCTGCCCCACTAACCGCCGCTTTAAATCGCCTATCCGTTGCAATGGTATAGTTGGTTAAAATACCTCCATAACTCCAACCGGCAATTGCCATACGGTTCGAATCGGCAATACCCGATTTACAGAGCGACTCAGCAATAGCAAGTATATCTTTTACTTCTTTATTACCCCAATCTGCATAAATACTTCGAGTATACGCTGCTCCACGACCACTACTGCCCCGATAATTTACAGCAGCTACTGCATACCCAGAAGCGGCCAGTATTTGGCGGGATAAATCAAAACCAAACTCATCCTGCCCAACAGGCCCACCATGAATAAACAAGACTAGGGGTTGTTTTACGGCCAACGAATCGGTGGTATATAAAATGCCATTTACCTGATTTTTATCTGAACTGATAGCAGATATACCACGGATATGAATTCTTTTTAAAGGAGCCAGAAAACTATCCTGCAAATGCGTAATGGTTTCAAAACGGTTATTCTTCCAAATGCAAATTTCATTCGGTACTTGCGAATTCGAATACAAAGCTACCCGGTCTCCCTTCTCATTCAAATGCATAGAACTATATACTCCATTCGCCGCTGTAATTGCTTTTATATCTTTTCCATCGGGCGAAATTTGATAGAAAAGTTGGTTACGGTCATCTTCCACTGCTGCCAAAATAGCATCCCCATCTTTGGTCCACTGTATTTGTTCCACTGAACGATCCAGTGAACTGGAAATTACCTGAGACTGCTTGCTTCCCATATCTAGTACACACAATAATTTCAGATCATACATATCAAATGCCGCTTCCGAAGCACTCCGGATATAGGCAATTTTTTGTCCGTTCGCGCTAAACTTAGGACTAACATCTCCTCCTTTAAAACTGGTTAACACCTCCGGTGTTGCATTTTTTTCGGCAGCAATCAGAAACAGATCGGTATTATCGTTTTGGTCAGGATCGGCGGAAACATTGCTGGTATATACAATTCTTTTTCCATCGGTGCTTATATCGGCATCCTGCTCATTATATTTTCCACGGGTAAGGGTATCTAATTTCTTTTCTGCCAGGTGCCAGATATATAAATGGGTTTTCCGATTGTCCAGGTATCCTTCATTATCTGCTTTAAAATGATAGCGGTCTATTTCATAAGGATTTCTCACATTCGATTTGGCCGTATCCGCATAGTTAAACTCCTTAATAGTTAACAATATTTTTTTGCCATCCGGAAACCATTGATAACCGCGAACTTCGCCCTTTATATGGGTTTGCTGTTTGGCTTCCCCGCCACGTCTGTCGAGCAAGTAAAGCTGACTGCCTTCTTTCTCCTCTTTTCCGGCCGCCATAAAAGAAATGTATTTACCATCGGGACTCCAATTGGCTCCGGAAAAACTCTTGGTTTGCTCGGTAAGTGAAATAGTTTCCTTTCCATCGCTGCTAACCATATACAACTTACTCTGGTACTTATCTTTAGCTGAATCAACGGTGCTATGTGCATACAATATCCAGCTACCTTCCGGAGAAATTTTTGGTGAGGAAATATTGGTAAGTCGATAAACATCGTTTGGTCGAATCCAACGTTGTGCATTGGAAGTATTTGCAAACATTACCATCAGTAAGCTACACACCATCAGTTTTAGCAATTGCATTTTCATTCAATTAGGGGATTAATTAATTTTCGAAGCTGATAAAATTCCAGTTCAGTTTTCTGCATTGCTCATTAAACTGGCGGATATCATTATTTAATAAATCGGTTTGTTGTTGTTGATACTTTGTCCATTCGGCATGTAAATCATCGAATCGCTTTTTATGTCCCTCCGTAATGTACGGAACATTACTTTCTGCTTCTCCTTTCAGAAAAATGAAGTTGGCACTGAGTTTATTTACAAAGTTGATCACATCGTCATTGGTTTTCGACTTGGGCTGAATCAAAATTTCTTCCCATGTTTTTATTTTAGTCAGTAATCCACTTGCTTCTTTCGATAATCCGCTGAAACTGGCGTTATCTTCGGTTCTGCTAATAAAATCCTTCAACTGCTGCTGAATTTTACGCATCTGGGTAACCGACACATGGATGTCTTCTACATCCTTCGATACTTTTTGTAAAAAGGCATCCTGCTCTTGATAAGCTGCCGGAGTTACCAGAGATGGAATCTCCTTTACTTGTCGTGGATCAGTAAATACGCGGAAGCTTTGTAATGGTAAGGGCTTATCATTAACAGTCAGTTTTGCCGAATAAGTACCCGGAACTACCAATCTGCCCCGATAGCTACCCTCAATTTCTACATTCTCTATGGTGGGTAGATTTTTATGGCGTAAATCCCACACAAAACGGTTCAGGCCATTTCGCAAATCGATGGTAGGATCGGCCTCAGCTTGATTATTCCCTGTTTTGTTTTTGGGTGTTTCTTGGTAGTAAGTTCTTATTACATTTCCGGCAGCATCCAAGATTTCGAGCGTAACTTTTTTTACGGAATCTTTTTGCTGGATATGATAAAAAATATGCGCCCCAGTTACTGGATTGGCCAGGGTGGTATTGATAGTAATAGGGTCTTTGTCATCGGGAAATACCTGATTAAGTGGACTACCGGCAGTTAATCGGAAAACATCTCGAATTGGAAGTAAACTAACTGAATCCTTAATAGTCGCTGCATTTTTTCTAAATGGCGTTAAATCATCCAATATCCAAAACGCCCTTCCTTGCGTACTAGCCAATAAATGATTTTGGTGCAGTTTTAAATCTGTGATGGGAGTTATTGGTAAATTCAACTGGAGTTTCTGCCAGCTTTTACCTCCGGAATAAGAAATATAAAATCCGGTTTCGGTTCCGGCATACAACAAATCTTTTACTTCATTGTCTTCCCTTACTACCCGCACAAAAGCTCCATAGGGGATGCCGGTGTTGATGCGTGTCCAGGATTTACCGGAGTCGGTGGTTTTGTAAATAATCGGAGTAAAATCGTTGAGCTTATACTTGTGCACGGCAAGATAAGCAGTGGCTTTATCGTGCGGGGATACTTCAATGGCATTTACTTGAAATCCCTTAATGCCTTCCGGACTGATATTGGTCCACTCAGTTCCTCCATTTCGGGTAACATACACCATGCCATCATCACTGCCTGTATAGATAACCCCATTTTCGTGGGGCGATTCGGCAACATAAGTGATGGTGCAATAGTTTTCTCCTCCCGCTCCTTCATTGGTATAAGGAACCCCGCTCTTGCCCATTTTAGTGGTATCATGCGTAGTGAGGTCGGGTGAGATGGCGGTCCAGCTTTTACCCAAATTCACCGTTTTAAATAATCGATTTCCTGCATGATAAAATACCCCTTTTTCATGCAGCGAATGCGTAATGGGAGCATTCCAGTTGAAGCGATAGGTCATGTTTTTCGGTTCCAGCGCTTGAAATTGTACTGGATATTCCATAACTGCTACATCGTCCTGTATTTTGGTATTCAATAAACTAATGGTTCCCTGATAACTACCTCCCATCACCAGTTCGGGTTGGTCGGGATCAAAAGCTAGGAAGGCGGATTCTCCTCCTGCAGAATAACTCCAGTCTCTTTCCGTAATCCTTCCACCCCATGAATTACCCATACTGGCAATTTTTACGGAAGTATTATCCTGCTGTCCTCCATATAAATTATACGGAAACAGGTTGTCGGCATTTACCCGATAAAACTGTGCTGTAGGTTGATTATCCTGCGACGACCAGGTTACTCCTCCATTAAATGAGATAGCCGCACCGCCATCGTTGGCGACAATCATATTTTTGGTATTGTTTGGATTTATCCAAAGTTGATGGTAATCTCCATGTGGAGCCCGAAATGATTCCCAGGTTTTTCCGCCATCAATCGACTTAATAGCGGGTGAGTTTAACACATAGATTGTATTAGGGTCCTGCGGATCGGTAGCTGCCTCAATATAATACCAGGCCCTTTGCACCAGTCGGTGATCTTTACTAACCACTTTCCAATGGGCACCTGCATCGGTAGAAACGAATAAACCTCCTTGATCTTTTTCTGAATCACTTTCTAAAACGAGGTAGAGTTTATCGGGTTGTCCACCTGCCACATTGATGCTCATCTTACCCATTTCTTTGGGCAGACCGGTATGAATTTTTTCCCAGGTTTCTCCACCATCTTTACTCTTATATAATCCCGATCCTTTACCGCCACTGATTACTTGCCAGGGTAGGCGTTTATACTCCCACATAGCTGCATATAGTATTCGGGGATTTGTGGGATCCATGGCTAAATCTACGCAACCCGTATTCTCATCTACATATAATTGTCGTTTCCATGTTTTACCGCCATCTTCTGTTTTAAATACTCCTCTGTCGGGTGAAGCTCCATGAATGGGACCTTGTGCAGCCACATAAGCTACTTCAGGATTATTGGGATGAATGCGAATAGCTGCTACCTGACGGGTTAGTTCTAAACCCAGGTGTTTCCAGGTTTTTCCTGCATCCGTTGAACGGTAAATACCATCTCCATAAGAGGAAGTAACTCCTCGCGGAGCGTGTTCTCCCATTCCTACATACACTACATTGGCATCGGAAGGTGCAACCGCTACGGCCCCAACTGATCCCGTTTTAAAGTAACCATCGGACACATTTTTCCAACTAATTCCGGCATCCTCTGTTTTCCAAACACCGCCACCCGTGGTACCCATATAATAAACCTGGGTGTTGCCGGGAACCCCGGTTGCCGTAACAGATCGGCCACCCCGGGCAGGACCCACATTTCTCCACAAAAGGGGTTTATAATAATTGGATATTGAAAAGGTATCCTCTGCCGGTTTAGTAGGGGTAGCTGGCTTTTGTGAAAAAAGTAAAGCAGGAATACATAATAAAGGTAAAAAGAGCGTACGGACTATCATACTGTGTGTTTTTTAAGATGACTAAGGTACTGATTTATCGTTTGAAAGATTGGCTATGTTTAATAAAAAAACCTGCTAATCAATAGCAGGTTTTTGAACAAAATAAACAGAAAGATTAATATTTGGTAACCCCAGGCACCGCTACTGGATAAAATCCATCACTGTCTGGTAAAACGGGAGGTGCGGCATTCCAGTCGTATACTTTAGGACAAATATCCAACCCCGAATTAATCGCTTTATCCCATTCAATTACTTGTCCGGAATAGGTAGCCATTCTGCCCATGATGGAAGTCATGGTACTTTTCGCGCCATTTTCTGCATCGGCAAATAGATATTCGCCTTTGGCAATGGCAGCAAATAATTCATCATGCTCCGTTTGATAGGGATTGCGCTCTTTCTTTTTGGTATCAAATTGATAAAGGCTATTTCCCGCATGATCTACTATGCTGGCTTTGCCTGTAAAAATTTTTCCCTTGGTGCCGATCAGCAATTCATCCACTTTACTCATAGTACCTGGAATATGGCGGCACTGGCTGTTTAAGATAGAACCATCAGCATACTGATATTCCACAAAATGGTGGTCGAAAATTTCTCCATTTTCTTTACCCTTTCTCACTTGTCGTCCCCCCATGCCTTGGGCTTTTATTGGATAGCCACCTTTGAACCAGTTGATCACATCTAAATTATGGATATGTTGTTCAGTGATATGGTCGCCACAGAGCCAGTTAAAATAGTACCAGTTGCGCATTTGGTATTCCATTTCTGTTTGATTGGCTTTGCGTGGTCGAACCCATACGCCATCATTGTTCCACCAGGCTTGAGCCGAAGTGATGTCTCCGATTAATTCTTTTCTCTTAAAAAGTTCACGATACGAATCTTGGTAGTGGCGTTGTAAACCCACAACCACATTCAGTTTCTTTTCTTTCGCCAGTGCAGCGGTCGCTAATACCTTTTGAACTCCGGCAGGATCAGTAGCTACGGGCTTTTCCATAAATACATGTTTGCCCATGCGAATGGCTTCTTCAAAATGTATAGGTCTAAACCCAGGAGGGGTAGCTAGTATTACCACATCTGCCAGGGCAATCGCTTTTTTATAGCCGTCGAATCCGGTAAATTTTCTTTCCTCCGGTATGTCCAGCATGGCTGCCTGTTTGGTTTTATCGCCCTTGGTGATATTTCCTAATTCTTCGGTGATGGCGGTATAGCAATTGTCGAGGTTATCTCTAAATGCATCTGCCATGGCTACCAGTTTTACCTTTTGTTTGCTTTGCAAAGCTTGCATAGCGGCGCCGGTACCACGGCCACCGCATCCTACGAGGGCAACTTTAATGGTATCATCTGCGCCCGAAAAAAAGTTACTGCGGCCAAGCAATGGGGCAGCAAGCATTGATCCTGCCAATAGGGTTCCCTGTTGAATGAAAGTTCTTCTAGAGGGTGGGGTGGGTTGTTTTTTCATAATGGAGGGGTTATTTTCCGATGTATTGTTTAAAAAATAAAGCTACGGTATTTGCGTCAGGTTGTTGGAGGGGACAAACAATTCTAAATCCTGCATATTTTGCTTCCGTTAGCCACCATTTACTGCGCGGAATTTGCGGGTCGCGCTGGTTCCATTCCGGGTCGGAATAAAAACGACGGGCACTGCGTAAATCAGCGGGCGCATCCTCAAAACTGCCACCCCGCAAGGCTTTGGGATATTTGGTAAGGGTAGGAGGGGCAGTAGGATCGGTATTGCCTAAAACCGAATAGGCGTTTTCATCATAATGATCGAGGGTCCATTCCAATACATTACCTAGCATATCATAGAGCCCCCAGGCATTGGGTTTCTTTTGCCCAACGGGATGGTACTTTTCTGCACTGTTTTCGGCAAACCAGGCATAATCAGCAATTTTTTCTGGTGTTTTCCCAAAATAATAGGGCGTGGTAGTTCCGGCTCTACATGCATATTCCCATTCTGCTTCGGTAGGTAGCCGATAAAAATTACCGGTCTTTTTATACAGCCATTTGCAAAACATCAGGGCATTGTACTGACTCATACTATTAGCCGGATAGCCCCCTTCCTTTCCCATACCCCAGGATAAGTCCACATATTGAGCACTGGGGCGGGTAACGGCATCTGCTTCTACATTGATGGAGGTGGATTCATCTTTCAGAAAAATATCATACAAATCTCGGGTGATTTCATACGCACTCATCCAGAAAGCAGCCAGGGTCACTTTTTTTTGCGGACCTTCATCACCCTGTCGATTGGGTTCGGATTCATCACTACCCATTACAAAATTTCCGGCAGGTATGGGAACCAAGCGGATGGTTAATGGACTACCCGAAATGTTTTGAGCAAAAGGTTCAAACGCGCGTTTAGTATTTTGTGCGTGAACAGAAATACCACAGGAGAGGGCAAAGAGAAAAAATAAAATACGGGGCAAGAATTTTTTTGAAAAGGTAATGAAAAACAGGGAATTGCAAAACTTAATCGCCTCTTATTTCCAAAATCCCGCCGTTTGCGCATAAGCTATTTTTCCACCGATAAGTTGGGTAATTAATAGTTCAGCCCCACATTTTTTTGCAAGTGCCAGCGCAGCATCTGTTTCTAAAATACTACAGGCAGTAGCTAACCAATCGGCTGTGGCTCCATCGGCTGCAATAACAGTTACATTTTTGCCATTGGTTATTCCTTTTCCGCTATGCGGATCTATAATATGTGAGTACCGAAGATTGTCTGCTTCCAACACCTGAAAACTATCTCCAGAAGTGGCAACGGCCTTGTTTTTTATCAACAATAGATTTTCCAATAATGCCTCTTTTTCTTCGGGTCGGTTGATAGCAATTTGCCAGCCTTTCTTTCCGGGTGGAGCTTCAGTAGCTGCCATATCACCTCCTGCATCTGCCAATGAATACAATACTCCCCAACTTTTTAACCGGTCAACTACCTGTTGTGCTACAAATCCTTTTGCGATACCCCCTAAATCTAAAAGTAATTCCGGCTTGCCAAAATGAATTTGATTGGAATTACATTGATAGTCTACCCAGCGTATGCCAGACTGCTTGCTGGCTCTTTCAATAACTGTATCAGCAGGAACCTGTTTTAATTTGCGAGCCTGTCTCCATACTTGGGTAACCCTTCCTAAACTAATATCAAATATACCCTTGCTCAATTTAGCTGCCTGCAACGAACGGCAAAGTAGGTCTTGCATCATGGGCGAAACGGTTACGCTACTAGAAAAGGCTGTACGATTGATTTTGCTCAATTCACTAGAGGTATCATAATCACTAAAAATATGATTGAGGGAATCAACCAACAGAAAACATTGTTCACCCATTCGAGCAGCTTCCAAACTATCGGTATGGTAAAATATAAGGTGAAAGGGAGATCCCATCTTATCCTGCACAAAATGATACCGCTTAGTTTGTGCATGGATCCTGGCTAACGATATCATCCATATGGCAGTAACTAAAAGAATTTGTTTGCTGAAATGCATAATCGAAAGTAAATGATTAAATTGAGCTATAAATAATCGTTATGCAAAGAAGAAATTTTGTTGCCAACTCTTTATTAGCAGGTTCGGCTTTTATGGGCTTGGGATGGAGAACTAAAAATACATTCTCTCTACCTACTGCAAGCGCCGGAGAACCCTTCAAGCGTAATTATGCTATTCACGATGGCATGTTTAAAAATATGGCAGGCGAAAATTTCATTGATCAGATAAGATATGCTCATTCTATGGGGTTTCGCTCTATTGAAGACAATGGCATGATGGATCGAACCCCCGAAATGCAACAAAAAATAGGCGATACCCTCGCCGAATTAGGTATGCAAATGGGCGTTTTTGTGATTCAATTCGATAAATGGCCTTTACAAACCTCTCTTACCAGTGGTAAAAAAGAGTGGCGAGATAAATTTGTAACTTTTTGTAAAGAAGCCGTAGAAGTTGCAAAAAGAACCCGTGCCAAATGGATGACGGTGGTTCCGGGAAATTATGATCGATCACTTTCCATGGGTTTACAAACGGGCAATGTGATTGAATCACTTCGCCTGGGTGCCGAAATCTTGGCCCCCCATAATCTGGTAATGGTATTAGAGCCACTGAGCGATACACCCGATTTATTTCTTCGCCATTCCGATCAAACCTATGCCATTTGTAAAGCAATTAATAGTCCTGCTTGTAAGATTTTATTCGATATGTATCATATGCAGCGTAATGAGGGTAATATCATAAAGAATATTGAAGCTGCCTGGGATGAAATTGGTTATTTTCAAATAGGCGATAATCCTGGAAGAAAAGAACCCGGTACCGGCGAAATGAATTATAAAAATATCTTCAAGTATATATATCAAAAAGGGTATCGGGGTATATATGGAATGGAACACGGCATTGCCGGTAAAGGCAAGGAGGGAGAACTGGCATTAATAGATGCGTATCGACAAGCTGATAATTTCTAGTTAAACCCCATTTTTGTTGCTTATAGCATTTCTGTAAAGCGGCAATCTAAACCCATAGGCATGGCTTTATTCCTATGATTACTGCCTGTTTTGCTTTAAATTTGTGCTTTATTCCGAAATCACAGCGGCATGTTGGTTCAGTTTGCAGAATTACAGAAAAAATTAGCGGGTGAATTACGCACAAGCGAGGCAGATAAAATTATCTACGCCACCGACGCTTCTGCCTATCGGGAAATGCCGGATGCGGTTGCCATTCCTTCCACTAAAGCCGACTTGCTTGAACTGATTCAATTCGCACAATCTCATCAGTTATCCCTGATTCCCCGGGCAGCCGGAACCTCACTGGCCGGACAAGTAGTAGGCAAGGGAATAATTGTAGATATTTCACCCCATTTTACTAAAATACTCGAATTAAATGTAGCTGAAAAGTGGGTAAGGGTTGAGCCGGGAGTTATTCGCGATGATTTAAATAAGTGGCTGCATCTTCATGGATTATTTTTTGCCCCGGAAACTTCCACCGCCAACCGGGCCATGATTGGCGGAATGATTGGAAACAATTCCTGCGGATCTAATTCCATTCTATACAAAAGTACCCGAGAACATTTATTAGAGGTTACCGCACTGTTATCAGACGGGGCTGAAGTGGTTTTTGGCGATATTACTACCGAGCAGTTTCATGCGAAATGCGAATTGCCCACATTGGAAGGAAATATTTACCGCCATATCCGTCAATTACTCAGCTCTCCGGCGGTTCGCAATGAAATCATGGTGCATTTCCCTCATCCCGAGATAGACCGGCGCAATACGGGTTATGCATTGGATATGTTAATGAATGCCGACCCATTTGAGGCTGGCGGACCAACCTTTAATTTTTGTAAACTAATCGCCGGTTCGGAGGGAACGCTCTGTTTGATTACCGAAGCAAAATTATCGCTGGTACCCCTTCCGCCGAAAGAAACCGGCTTACTTTGTGTGCATTTTAATTCTATAGACGAATCGTTGCGTGCCAATGTGCTGGCAGTTGGCTTTAAACCCAGTGCCTGTGAGTTGATTGACCATTATATTTTGGAATGTACCAAAGACAATCGCGAGCAATCACAAAACCGTTTCTTCGTACAGGGTGATCCCGGTGCCATTTTGGTGATTGAATTTTGCAGAGATACGCGCGATGAAATACTCGCCATCACCGCCCAGGTAGAAGCAACGCTTCGCCTACATGGATTGGGCTATCATTTTCCTGTATTATTTGGAAACGACACCAAAAAAATATGGAATCTCCGCAAAGCCGGATTGGGATTACTGAGTAATCTCCCCGGAGATGAGAAAGCAGTGCCTGTAATTGAAGATACTGCAGTGCGCGTGGAAGATCTGCCGGATTATATCCGTGATTTCAATCAAATTTTATCGGAATACAATCTCCATGCAGTTCATTATGCCCATGCCGGGTCAGGTGAATTGCATCTTCGCCCCATCATCAATCTGAAAACACCCGAGGGTAATGCCTTATTTAAAACCATCGCAGCAGAAGTTGCCACCCTGGTAAAAAAATACAAAGGTTCGTTAAGTGGCGAACACGGAGATGGCCGTTTGCGGGGAGAATTTATCGAACAAATGGTAGGCACCGAAAACTATCAGCGATTCGTTCAACTCAAAGAAGTTTGGGACCCCCAGGGAATATTCAATCCCGGAAAAATCGTGCATACCCCCTCCATGAATAGCTCGTTGCGTTACGAGCCCGGAGCCCCTGCTTATACAACACCTACCTATTTTCGTTTTTATGGTCAAAATATTTTACAACACGCCGAACAATGCAATGGTTCGGGCGATTGCCGTAAAACCGAATTATCCGGCGGTACCATGTGCCCCTCATTTATGGCCACTCGCGATGAAAAAGATACTACCCGGGCACGCGCCAATGTGCTGCGCGAATACCTAACCCGCTCCACTAAAATCAATCGCTTCGACCAACAAGAAATATACGAAGTGATGGACCTCTGCCTCAGTTGCAAAGCCTGTAAATCGGAGTGCCCATCGAATGTGGATATGGCGAAACTGAAAGCCGAATTTTTACAGCACTATTATGATGCCAATGGGGTCCCTTTCCGCTCTCAACTGATTGCGCGCTTTTCGCAATTGTCTCGATTGGGTATGTTGATACCGTCGGTGTATAATTTCATGGTCACCAATCCTTTTATTGCTGGACTTTTGAAAAAAACGGTGGGATTTGCAACTGAGCGTTCTCTTCCCACCCTGGCTCCGCAAACTTTACACAAATGGTTTACTACCCGAAAAAAGCCATCCAGTTCCACCAATAAAAAAGTATACCTGTTTTGCGATGAGTTTACCAATTATAACGATGTAAACATTGGTAAAACAGCCGTTGCATTATTAGAGAATTTAGGATATGAAGTAATTATTCCCCAACATGTAGAGAGTGGCAGAACCTGGTTATCGAAAGGACTGGTAAAAAAAGCCGCTGAAATCATCAACCGCAATATTGAATTTCTGTCGCCTTTAATTTCGGCCGAAACGCCGTTGTTGGGTATCGAACCATCAGCTATTATTACTTTTCGAGATGAGTATCCCGATCTGGCTTCTGAAAAATGGTTGCCTGCCGCTCAGGAACTGGCTAAACATACTTTTTTAATTGATGAATTTCTGGCGGCTGAATTTAAAGCTGGAAAAATTTCGGCTGATCAGTTTACTGGCGAGGGAAAAGAGATTCAATTGCACGGACA